>CP021372.1:265000-516813 GCA_002600635.1 Rhizobium sp. ACO-34A
GGCAAATTGCACGCGTAACTTCGGAAGAAGCGTGACCCCTTTTGACGCAAGTCAGATGGGGTGGCACAGACCAGGGGGTAGCGACTGTTTATCAAAAACACAGGGCTCTGCGAAGTCGCAAGACGACGTATAGGGTCTGACGCCTGCCCGGTGCTGGAAGGTTAAGAGGAGAGGTGCAAGCTTTGAATCGAAGCCCCAGTAAACGGCGGCCGTAACTATAACGGTCCTAAGGTAGCGAAATTCCTTGTCGGGTAAGTTCCGACCTGCACGAATGGCGTAACGACTTCCCCGCTGTCTCCAGCATAGACTCAGTGAAATTGAATTCCCCGTGAAGATGCGGGGTTCCTGCGGTTAGACGGAAAGACCCCGTGCACCTTTACTATAGCTTTACACTGGCATTCGTGTCGGCATGTGTAGGATAGGTGGTAGGCTTTGAAGCTTGGACGCCAGTTTGAGTGGAGCCATCCTTGAAATACCACCCTTATCGTCATGGATGTCTAACCGCGGTCCGTTATCCGGATCCGGGACAGTGTATGGTGGGTAGTTTGACTGGGGCGGTCGCCTCCGAAAGAGTAACGGAGGCGCGCGATGGTGGGCTCAGAGCGGTCGGAAATCGCTCGTCGAGTGCAATGGCATAAGCCCGCCTGACTGCGAGACTGACAAGTCGAGCAGAGACGAAAGTCGGTCATAGTGATCCGGTGGTCCCGCGTGGAAGGGCCATCGCTCAACGGATAAAAGGTACGCCGGGGATAACAGGCTGATGACCCCCAAGAGTCCATATCGACGGGGTTGTTTGGCACCTCGATGTCGGCTCATCGCATCCTGGGGCTGGAGCAGGTCCCAAGGGTTTGGCTGTTCGCCAATTAAAGCGGTACGTGAGCTGGGTTCAGAACGTCGTGAGACAGTTCGGTCCCTATCTGCCGTGGGTGTAGGAATATTGACAGGATCTGTCCCTAGTACGAGAGGACCGGGATGGACATATCTCTGGTGGACCTGTTGTCGTGCCAACGGCATAGCAGGGTAGCTATATATGGACGGGATAACCGCTGAAGGCATCTAAGCGGGAAACCCACCTGAAAACGAGTGTTCCCTATCAGAGCCGTGGAAGACGACCACGTTGATAGGCCGGGTGTGGAAGCGCAGCAATGTGTGAAGCTTACCGGTACTAATAGCTCGATTGGCTTGATCGTTCTCATTGACCATGCTCATCGAACGGAGTTCGATGATGCATCTTTCTTGTCCTGACGCGCAGAAGCGCTCCGGACGGGCCGGCCGACAATGGCCGACGCGCTTTTGCGCTGTATGGCTGCCTTGCTCGACGTCGAGTTTGGCAGCAGTACAGAACGCGAGTTCGTCGCCAGGCGTCTGGCGCGCCGTCTGTAGCGTAGCGATCGAAGATCGCGGCAGCGTGAAGACAGGAAGGCATGACGTGTTCAAAGACTGAAAAATAGAGGCTATGTCGCCTCAACCAGCTTCTCATATTGTTGCGCTTCGCTGACCTGGTGGTTATTGCGGGGCGGCTGCACCCGTTCCCATTCCGAACACGGCCGTGAAACGCCCCTGCGCCGATGGTACTTCGTCTCAAGACGCGGGAGAGTAGGTCGCTGCCAGGTCTGCAAAACGCAACACGCACATGCGCCCGGACATGAAAGGTCCGCAAAGCGGCATGTGAAAAGATCAAAGCAACATCTTCTCATCATGAAATGACGGCCCGAGCCGAAACAAAAGGGCCGCCCAAAGCGGTCCTTTCTGCTTTAAGGCCCTATATACAGTATGAAACTTCAACGCACCCGATGTATAACGGGGCGTCCCTTACAGGAGCAGACAGCCTTCGGCAATTTGCTCCGGCACAGGCATCACCGCCAAACCGGTGACGCTACCGTGACAAAACCCAAACGGTTTTGCACACCGGATAAACCGCTTCGCGGTTTACCTACAGGACGCGGGGTGGAGCAGCCCGGTAGCTCGTCAGGCTCATAACCTGAAGGCCGCAGGTTCAAATCCTGCCCCCGCAACCACGTCCCCCTTCCACTGAGTTCCAGTGAAGGCTTTTTAAGTCCAATTCCCCAATCAAAACAAAGCTGTAAAGCGAGAATACGGGTCTGGTGCGTTCCGGGAATGTCCACTGACAGCCAGACTTTTTGTGGGTATTTTTGCGGGTAGTTCACAACGACTATCCGGAGATACCAACAATGGCGTTGACCGATACCGCAATCAAGAATGTGAAGCCCTCCGACAAGCCCCGCAAGATGAGTGACGGCGGCGGCCTGTTCCTGCTGGTGCAGCCGGCCGGCTCGAAGCTGTGGCGGCAGTCCTACCGTTTCGACGGCAAGCAGAAGCTCTTGAGCCACGGTTCCTATCCGACAGTGTCGCTTCAGGATGCGCGGGCAAAGCGCGAAGCCGCGAAGGAACTGCTCGGCAAGGGCATCGATCCCGCCGCGGACCTGAAATCCAAAAAGAAGAAGGAAGTCGAACCGGGCGAGATTTTTGCCGTCGTCGCCAAGGAGTGGTTCGATAACAGGAAGACGGGCTGGACGGAGCGTTATGCCTCTCGCCTGTGGAATCGTCTCGAAAACGATATCATCGGAAGGATCGGGGATCGCCCCATTGCCGAAATCGAGCCGTGGGAGATACTGGAAGCCGTTCGCAAGATCGAAAAACGCGGCTCCCTGGTGATGGCCGGCCGGGTCCTGTCGACCTGCGGGCAGGTGTTCCGCTATGCGGTCTCGACGCAGCGTGCGAAGAGCGACCCCTCGCGGGACCTGCGGGGAGCGCTTCGCACGCCGAACCCCGTCCAGCACCACAAGGCCATGAAGGCATCTGAACTGGCTCCCTTCTTTAAGGCTCTGGCCGCATATCCCGGAGATGAGCAGACGGTTCTGGCGTTGCGCTTCGTGATCCACACGATGGTCCGCACAACGGAAGCGCGACTCGCCGAATGGGAGGAGTTCGAATTGGATGCCAAGGAACCCGTCTGGCGTATTCCGGCCGAGCGCATGAAGATGGGCCATGGCCATATCGTTCCGCTCACACCGCAGGTACTGGCCATCCTCCGCAAGCTCAGGAAGCTCTCTGGTGGGAGCAAATATGTTATGCCGACCACCACGAAGGAAGGCGTGATCTCGCAGAACACGATGATCTATGCGCTGTACCGGATGGGCTATCACTCCCGCGCCACTGTTCACGGCTTCCGTGGCACCGCGAGCACGATCCTCAACGAGCAGGGCTTCAATAGCGACTGGGTGGAGGCGCAACTGGCACATACGGATCGTGACGAGGTCCGCGCCGCCTATAACAGCGCCAGATGGCTGCCGCGACGCCGCAAGATGCTTCAGTGGTGGAGCAAGTATCTCGACAAGGTTGAGGCGGGAAGCAGCGCGAAACAGTCCGGTATTCGGGCCGCGGCTGCATGATTTGATCACTCAATGGCTTTGGCGGTTGCGACAGGGCCTGTATTTCCAGAGGAGGTGAGCGGGAGCTTCTGGGCTCCCGCTTCGATTATCAAGCTCTGGCAAGAATCGCTGTGCGAGCGTGTTCACGCCAGAAGCGATCGACCAGACGTCCTTCCAGAATGTCCGCTTCCAGATGGAGGCGTTTGGCGGTGCAATGGTTGTCCCAGCCGGCTTCGAAGCGTCCTTCGCAGTGAAGCTCGTTAGCCCGGCTGGCAACATCCTTGGCTTCTGACTCCGAGGCAACCGGAACGCACCATCCGACGTGGTCATCAAACACCTCGCCGGCCAGAACAAGCCGCCCTCGATCGTCGAGAAGACGGATCAACTGCGGCCTGAAACCGAGGGCGTCGGGACGGTCGTCAAGATTGAACCCGTGTTCCCGAATGCAGGTTTCGGAAAGTGCGATGGCATCTTCGATCAGGCCGCAATGGCCAAGATCGAATTGGTATACGAGCTGCCAGGTTCCGAAGATGGGATTGTCTTCCATGAAGGATAAGTCGCCATCGCATAGGACGCGGAACTGGCGCCAGAACGCATCTTCGCGGATGGATGTTCCGGTTTGATAGGGCGTGACGACATAGGGAATGCCGTCGTGGTAACGCACTTGCAGGCTCATGATATGCGCTCCTTGTGAAAGCGGGCGCTACGAAACCCTGTGCGGGTCTGTAGAGCCCACACGGGGTTGGAGTGTCGAATCCAGGAAGGATTGCGGGCTGACTAAAGCCACCCGGACGCGGCGAAGGAGAATGGCTCTCCCTTGCCGACGATGAGATGATCCAGCACGCGCACGTCCACCGTTTCCAATGCGGTCTTCAGCCGGTTGGTGTGCGAGATGTCGGCCGAGCTGGGCGACGTCTCGCGCGATGGATGCTGGTGGGCAAGGATCAGGGGTCGAGGCGTTTAGAGCCAGGGCGCGCTGTACGACCACGCGCGGGTAGACGGCCGCCGAATTGACCGTGCCGGTAAACAGCGTCTCATAAGAGAGGACACGATACTGGCTGTTGAGAAAAACCGCGACAACGATCTCGTTGGGCTCCGGCATCAGTCTCAGACGCAGGTAATCGCGAACCCCTGTCGTGCTGTTCAGAACAGGACCGGCTTTGAAAACGCGATCTTCGAGTATTGTGATGGCCTGCTCGATGATCCGGTCATCGTGCTGCATAGACGAAGTGTCGTTCGGCTCGGTCTGGGAACCAACGAGCGAGAGAGTAGTGGGCATTGCGAACCTCCAGATGTGAAATCGGAAGGTGCTTGCCCCGGAGAGCGCGGCCCTCCCGGTGATTGTGAACGTGATCTGATGACTATGCTGCATCCTTCATCTTGCGATGGCGTTCGCCGGGCGGATGCTGTGCGAACTGGTTCGATCAACGCGGAAGAATCCGCGCCGTAGCCTTGAAGATCGAAAGCTACCTGGGCGCGCCGACCGGGTCGGCAGGCGTTTTGGAATGGTCGGATCGTCCGGTTGTTTCATCTGCCGACAGGAGATCCAACGCGGAAAGCAGCGCATCGCCCTCGATGGGACCGGGGAGGATCAGCGACTTGCCGCTGGCGTTCTCCTGAAGCTTTACGGTCGGCGTCGCATTGACGCCATCGGCTGCACCTTCCTGCGTCTGAAGCTGTATCGATGTTCTCGAGCCATCGCTGGCGATGCAGGCTTTGGTGTCGTCGTTCAGGCCGGGATAGTTTGTGCCGTCCGGAATACCGCGACCGTCGCTACGGGTATGGCGGTAAATCCAGGTCACGGCATCCCAGAAGGCAGGTTGTCCGCCGGTCTTCCCGACGCATTCGGCCAGTGTCGCAAGTTCGGTGGCGGCTGGCTCGTGGATCGACAGCGGCAGGTGATGCCATATCAGCACGGTATCGGGATGGCCATCGATCCAGGATTTGAGGACCGGAAAATAGGCTTTGCAGAACGTGCATTCCAGATCAGCATAAAGCGTAAGCGTATAGCGGGCATCGTTTTGTCCCAAAAGCCAGGGCGGACCTGATAGGAATGATTGCAGGGTATGATTGCCGCCGATGACAACGCTTGCCGACGGTTCCGCCCGGTCCGCGAGATGCCAGGCCAGCAGGCCCAGCGGCGAGAGCAAGGCCGTTGCCAGAATAATCACTCCATAGTTCAGGGATCGATACGAGGTCGGTTTGATGGGCACGGCTGGCTCCTGACGCACATTGCTGGGTGTGCATTGGCCCGAATGGGCTCTGCCAGTGGATCATGCCGGTGCGAATTCAGGAGCCAACAAACCGGAACCGGCCGGAACCGAATTGTTGGCCGAAGCAGACACTTTCTATTCCGGCTTGAAGCCGTTTCGGAATTTCACGGCTGTAAGGGTCAGTGTGCCAACGCTCGCGCTGCTGCAATCCTTCTTGCCCGTTCGATAAAGCGCTCGGCACAAGGATTGGATGTGACCTTGGAGTGAAGCAGATAGGTCGTCAAAGGGCGGGGAGGGCCGGAGAGCGGCCGCATGATGATTTCGAGATGGCGAGAGGCGGCGAATTGCGATCTTGCTCCAAGGGCGATCCCGTATCCGGCAGCCACGAGGTTGGCCAGAACGCCGAAGGTTTTAACCTCATGGGCGACATCGATCGCGATCCTTTCGGATTGAAGCATGGACGCGATCTGCTCGCTCATAGGGGCGCATCCGTCGGCCGCCCACATGATCAGCGGATAGTTTTCGAGTTCACGTAGAGGGATCGTATCCAGCGTCAGCAACGGGGAATTGACGGGCACGGCGACGGCGATTTCGTCTTCCCATAGAGGAAACGAGGATATCGACGGTCGTTTCGCCTTCGCGAGCGACAGGCCAATGTCATAATCGCCGTTCTCGATCCCTTGCATCTGTTCGGCCGACGATGTTTCGATCAGTTTGACCCGTGTTTCCGGTTCTTCGTCATGCTGCATGGCCAGCAGCTTCGCGACAGCAGGATTCAACGCCCCGAATGAGAACGCGAGACGAAGGGGCGCGCTACCCAGGTGGCGTGGCATCGGCGGGAGTCCTTTCGTCTGTTGCAAACCCGGCGGGCGTCAAAATTCACCGTTATGAGATTAAGTTAACGTGGTTAAACTCGCAACATTGCTTGACGTTCCCGCCGATGACGACGGAAACGATCAAGCCAGGGCGGCCCAAGGGAAAACGCACATATGAAGAGATGCCGGCCAAGGCATTTGGCGCGGCGGTTCTTTCCATGCGGGTGGAAAGGCGGATTTCTCAGGAGTTGCTCGCCAACATGGCGGAGATCGGCCGATCTCACATAGGCAAGATCGAGCGGGGCGAGCATATGCCGAACCTGGCGTTGATCCTGCGGATTGCGAATGCGCTTGGCTGTTCCGCTGCGGAGTTGATCGCTGAAACCGAGAGCAGGCTGACGCTCATCGACACGGGTAAAACGGATCAAACCGAAGCGTAGCAGTTTGCGCGGACAGCCCACTGAAGCAAGTGTGACATGAGCGCCGGGATCATGCGGGAAACGACAGGTAGGGGTTGTTTGGCGGCACCTCATCGAAAATCCGATGGGGATCGTTCAGCAGATAACCGTGCAGCCGCCGGGATTTTCTCGGCCCGGTGACTTCGCAGACCCAGATGTTCAGGCCGCTCGGCTGCTTGCGGTGCAGTGACAGTTTCTCGAATCGCTTCTGAACCCATTGCCAGTCGGCAACCTTGTCGGCCCTGGCGAGCTGGCCGACCTTCAGATGCTCCTGCGCATATCGCTGGAACAGGCCGGGGCTGACCAGATAAGCCGTATCGTCGACCGTATGGACCAGAGCCTTGGCGTCGTTGATGATGAGCTTCCGGCTTTCGATGCGCTGACGCAGCCATGCCATGAAATGTTCCCCGGAAGGCTCGGCCTGGCTGAAATCGCGAGAAGGTTCCGGTTGAACCGGCAAAGCCTTTTTCACAGGAGGTTCCGCAGCGGTTGGCTGTGTAGGATTTCCAAAATCGACCGGCGGTAATATGGGCGTTTCGGTTTCAGGGCTGTCGAACATATCCAGCAGCGCGCTCACCGCATCGTCCTTCGAGGGCGGGTGCTGGATTGGCGTGAGATTTTCGGGCGCTGTCTGGACAGCGGCGTTGGTCGATAACTGCGAACCTGATGTTGTCGCGGGAGCCTGTTCCATCGTTTCCTCGCCCTCCTGGACGACCTCGACGGAGCCGGAGAATGCCGCAGGACGCTCGCCGTTTTCCCATATCAGCGCCGGAGAAAGCCGCAGCAGCGTAAATGTATGCGACCATCCCTGGTCACCTGTCACCGCGGCTTTCCAGATCGCCTTGCCCTCCGGTGTGGCCTGGACGATTCCGTGATCCTGAAGCACGCTGAAAACGGCCGTGTTGTTGGAGGGAATGCCTTCGATCCCCTGCGACAGCAGATGTGCCCGTAACTTGTCGGAGACGGTCTTGCTGACCAGCCAGAGAGTGTCTTCGGTCAGCCAGCCATCCGATGCCTGCGGCTGGTTGAGCTTCAGTTCTTGCCTGAGAAGATAGCGCAGCCCTTCGAGTAGCTTGCGCTGCAGCGCGTGTTTCGGGGCCGCCATGGCGCGGGCCGGATCGCCGCCGAGTTCCTGCGCCACCGAAGCCCGGTCGGCCTGTATCACCAATTCGCCCAAAGTGCCGGCATGTTCGTACTGGCCGGCAAGGACATAGAGCAGCGACGACCACACCGAGGGATAATGGCTGAGCCAGTCGAGGATTTCCCGGTCGAGCACCTGATTGTAGAGAAGCCCCGTCGCGGCGGCATGGAGGCGATAATCGCGGTCCTTGCGATAGCGGAAGCGGTAGGGAGCGCGTAGAGGGCCATGCCATGGATGCCATGCGCTGCCGTCAGCCAGTTCGACATGCAGATCCACCGCGATCTTGCCGACGTCGTGCAGCAGAGCCGCATAGGCCGCGGCGGTCGTCCATGCCTCCGACTGTTCAGACTGCTCCTCTGGCGTCGTCCCTGCTGGCAGCAGGTGCGACTGCCGTAGCTTGAGCGCATAGGCGACGATCTCCAGCCCATGATCGAGCATTCCGCCGGGAAAGGCGTGGTGATGGCTTTCCGAAGCGGGGAACTGCTGGACCAGTTCCGCATAGCGTTCCAGGGGTCCACGATACAGGATGGCGAACTGCTGGCGCGACAGGGACGTCCGCTGCCAGATGTGTTCGATGAGTTTTTGCCGGCGCGGTGTCGCCAGCAGGGAGGCGGACTTTTCCGGACGGATCAGCCCTTTGCCTTTTTCCTCCGGCATCGTCAGTGCGGTTGTAGCTGGCGAGGGACGTTTTCGCTGAAGCAATGTGAACATGGGAGCGCCTGCTGTTGCGGCCGGTGGAAGAGCCTTTTCCTTTTCCGGATAGGCCCATTCCCCTTGGGACCCATTCCCTTGCCCCTTACCCTGCCTTTTCCTTTGCCGAAGACCTTTTATTGCAGGTCGTGGGCCAGCTTCGGCGAGCAGGAATGCGAAAAGGCCAATGCCCTTTTGTCGGCGTCGGTGCTGGCTGAGATGATCGGATTATGCCGCAGACGCACGATAGAATACGACTCTGGCGTTCGGCATGAGTTGCGTGAGATAGTCGAAGTCCTTGATGTTGGCAGTCAGGACGCTGGCGCCGAGAGCCTGAGCTTGCAGCAAGATAAGCGCATCATTCAGGAAGCGGCGCTCGTGACCTTCGTTTTTCGGCATGTTGGTCAGCCGGACCAATAATCCGGCGAGGACGCCGGCCGACCCCCATCCTTCCGGATCAGGCGCATGCAGTCGGTGCGCTGGGATGTCATCAATGGTTTCCCGCACGGTTTTCAGGACCGATTTTGTCGCCGCATGCGTTGGATCGAGCCGGCCGAAGACGTGGATGAGTTCGGACAGGCAAACAGCCGAATGATGGCATATCCGAAAATTCAGCAGCGTATCCACGGCCTCGGGAGATTTTCCCTGAAGCACATCGAGATAGGCGCAGGTGTCCAGCAGCAGCGGACCGCCGATCGGGGGCTCATCCTGCGCCCAGGTGAGCAGAGAATCCTCCCTGCGCATCAGGGGCGCGGTTCGTTTTTCCGGTTTGATTGCGCGAAGGGTTGCTCGCAATTCAAAGGGCAAGGTCTATGTCCTGTGGAAGACTTCCCTTGCGGCGAACCAGTCGCGCGCCGAAATCGTCTTCAAGAGCAAGACGGGAGAGCGCGAGTTCGAGAAGTTCGGTATCGGTTTCCACATGGGCGCGCTTCTTCGCGGCTTCCACGAGTTCCGAAGAAACTCGCCCGGCAAGGCGGGTATCCTTCGCTCCTCCGAGCAGGCCACTCGCCTTCGCCTGGTCCAGAACCAGTCTGTTGCGCCTCTTTGCGACGGCTTCAATGTCGTTTGATTCAACGGTTGCGCGAACGGGCATGGCCATCTCCTTGCGTTGAACGTAATATAGATTTTGTGCAACACTCGATCAAGCGCAATATGTGACCGATCGGGGCGGGAGTTAGATGGCGGCAACACGGATATTCAGGGGAGGGTTCGTGGTGAGCGCCTGGAGGTGCGTGTTACGGCGTGGTGAACCGCTAACCCTTTTGGTCCTGGATAGCGTGGATGCGGAACTGGGCTGACGAGTTGCGCCAGGGGTCGTTCTCATGTGTCGAGAGCGCCGGATGCGAGCCAGCTGTCCTGGCGTTGTCTCAGAGTAGAGTTGGTGCTATCATTGCACCTATGATCGATCGAACTTGATCGGCATGTGCCGCCAGCGCACTGACATTGATCAGGCGAGGACAAGGCCTCCTCCGAACGGAAGCTTCCTAGGTGGACCATGGCAGCACAGATCTTCACTAAAGAATTCGGTTACAGGCTCGGTCGCACCGCAAGGCGCGCGGTACGAAGCTATCTGCGCCATGAACGGACTACGGCAGATTGGCTTGCGGTTCAGGGCGTTCCCGCTGTTCTCACGACACCATTGCTCTGGGGCATCAAGCTCGCGGTCGCTGGCTCGTTGCTCTATATTGCCTTCTGGTTGGCGATGCTGGTTGTGTTTGCGATCGCTGTAGTATTGGTGGCGCCGAATATCGATTGGGACGATGATCAGCAGCCAGAATGGCGTATGGGTTTGGCCGGATATGGCTTGTATCGGGGCGAAATCAGGATTGATCCTATGATCCAGACGATGAGGATGCAATTTCTTGATCTTCATCTTAAAGTTGGTGCAATCGGCGAAATGCTCTTAGACCCTGCTGATTTTGCTCCATCGGTTCCCGTTGTCATCATCTGAGCAATCCCTCCCGCTCGCACGCCGACCCATCCAAGTGCGGCAACCCAAAAGGTCGGCATCACGATGAACATCGTCGCCATCACGAAGTTCAGCAGCATATCTCCATAAGCGTTGTTCAAACCCATCAACGGACCGAAGTTCGAATGGGGCGCGGCGTCGCGCGAGAACCAGCCGGAGCCATAGAGCGCGTCGAGGATCGTGCTGTCGATCCAGCGGGCGAACTGGAACCAGAAGTCGACAAAGAACAGCGCGAACTGAACGCAACTCACGGTGACGAGCATTTTCAGGTCATAGGTGCCGATCGCGAGTACGATGGGGATACAGATCACCAGTGCCGTCTTCAGGAACGACAGGACCATCGGCAGGGCCTGGCGGACGGCGTCCATGGCGGGGAAATAACCAATCGCCCCGACCGACATCCCGAAATCTCTGGCACCCCGCGTGATGGCGTTCGGTACGGTCGTGTCGATCTGGCCGCCATAGTCGGAATAGACCTGCCCCTGGCTGATGGTCTGGTTCCGGGGCGCGGCAATGGCGCGGATGACGGAATTGTCGAGGTCGTCGCGCGAGATGAACCCCGCCCAATTGGCCATGCGGGACATGAGGCCGGCATCGACCTGCGCCAGCAGCCGGTCGCGAAGGCCGGTGCTGGCATCGCTCCACCATTCGCTGCAAGTGGGATAGCCGCCGCCGCTCGGTCCCTCGGACAGGCCGGCATCGCGGGTGCTGTCATAGGGCCAGGCATCGCGCGGCGTGGCGGAGCGATAGGTGTCGTAATAGCCGGCGGTGTCGAGGAAGAAGGTCGAGCCGATCCAGCTCACGTCGTTCCTCTGCTCCTCGGAAAGCTCCGGCCGGTTCATGAATAACTTGGCGCGAGCCGGCCCGTAGCAGTTCAGCGAGAAGTCCCTGACCTCCTGAGCTAACAATGGATCGTCGATGCGCGTGGCGTCGATCTCCATGCGCATCTGCCGCAGGTCCGTGCCGCAGGGAATGGCGGCGACGGCGGCCCCCGTGATCGCCCTCGAAATCGAATGCATGAAGAACCACCAGACCGGAACCTTGGCTGACTGGCTGTTGAGCGTCGTGAACGACTGCGACCAGCCGGTATCGTTCGGTTGCGGGGCGTTGACCTGGCATTGTGTCGATCGGCTGCTGTCGAACTGGACGGTGTTGAGGTCGACGTCGATGAACGGAATACCGGCGAACATGATGACGACGATCGCGACGAAGACGCGGTTTTCGATCCGCATGGAGGAAAGCACGCCCTTGTTGCCTTCATCGGTGCCCTCAGCGCGGGCGCGCAGCCATTCCTGAATAATGATGGCGAGGAAGGGGATCGCGAAGACGCCACTGGCGACCAGCACGGCCCAGATACCGTTGTGGACGATCCAGGCGACGAGCGTCAGGTAATATTCGAGGTAGTCGGTGGTGTAGAGCGTCATGGGAACATTCCCGACCTAAGCGGATTGAAACAGCAGGCTGGCCTCGAGAACGAGGATGGTGGCAACCGCGGCGATCTCCAGCCGCAACAGGTGGTGGCCGGTCTCCCGATCCTGCTCGCGGGCAAGCAATCTTTTCCGCATCCAGATCCAGCCCGTGACGGTCCCGGCATAGAGGACGAGACGCCAGATCAGAAACCAGGCGGAATGTCGTCGCATCCACTGTTCCCAGGCATGAACATCGCCGACCAGGCCAATGCCGACCAGATTGGCGACAACGGCCACTCCGAGAAACAGCAGGGCCCATGCCAGCACGGCACCGATCCGGCGGATCGGAAACCGATCTGAACGGAGCTTGTGCGGCGTCATGGATTTGCCCCGTTGGATTTCTGCTGCTGCAATTCGATCAGCCTGTTGCGGATCGGATCGCCTTCATCGACCCCTTCGGATGCCCCGCCGCGGATGAGCTGACGCGTGAGAATGAACCACGGTGAGTTGTTGGTCATTTCCCTGCGCAGTTCGAATTCGGTCTTGAGGTTCTGGATCTCCCGATCGAGATTGTCGCTTTCCTTGCCGATCGCCTCCTGAGCCAGCTTGTTGGCGGCCACATTGGGTTCCTTGCGTCCGGTCAGCAGGGTTCGCTGAAGCAGAAGAGCTTTTTCCAGCGCGCTTGCAAAAGCGGCGTCGGAGGTGAGGCGGCGGGTCAGGACGTCCTTGTCGGGTTCGTCACGCAGCGCTTCGATCACGCCGCGGGTGATGGGCAAGGATGCGCTGCTGACGGTCTGAAGGTTCTCCGAATTAGGGTCCTTGCTGCCATCAACCAGTTCCTGCATCGTTCCCCACCGAGCATCGAACTCTTCCTGAACCATCGGCGTCAGCCCAACGCCGGGTGTGGCCTGCGTCTTGGTGCAGTCCTCGCATGTCTGCTGGACCTGCTCGCCGAGAACGCGGGTCGCGAAGTCGACGGCCTTCTCCGGCGAATCCCAGGTCTGGCAGGCAAGGCGCTCGCCGCAACTGGACGAGTCTATCGCGGATGTATCCTCCACATCGCGGCCGTTGACCAGATTGTAGCCGGCGCGCGTCACGTCGGCGACGATCTTGATCGGCTTCTGGCCGGCGCCGCCGGCATTCTCGCCACCCACCCACGGCACGCCCTCGTTGCCCTTGCTGTTCTCTGCTTCCTCGACCGCGGAGACGGCATCGGTGCTCTGGACGGATTTCTTGAGCACGAGGCCCTCGGCGATCTGGTCCCAACCGAGTTGCCCGCCGGCAATGTCGGCCATGCGGTTGGCGATCGCCCGGCAGGTCAGCTTTGAGCGGTCGAAGTCCAGACGCGCCTGCAGCACGCCATTGGTGAGGAGATTGTAGAGGGCGGGATCGGCACGCTGGATGATCAGGGCGGGCAGGGAGGCGACCGCCGACGTGGCGTTCTGAACCACCTCCGACATGATCCGCTGGAACCCCTGCGTGATGCCGTTCAACTGGTTCTTGAGCGTGGTCATGATGCTCATGTTCCCGCAGATCAGGTTGCTGTTCCAGCCGACACCGACGCCGATGGAATACATGCTCGCCGCACCCGTCATGGTCACGGCCCGACCACCGCCGATATTGTAGAGCACGGTGTCGTCCATGGTCTTTCCCTGGTACTGAAAACTGTACGGGCTGTTCTGGGCATGGACGGGTAAGCAAGAGAGAACCACAACACCGGCCAGCAGGCCGGCTTGCAATCGGTAGCGAATACGAGAACGGGAATGGGATGAGGAAATCGTCACGGGTTCGGTCCTCTCAATCGAAGTTCATGCTGCCGAGGAACACCTGACCGCGCCGCTGGCAGCAGCTATAGGGCCGCCACAGCGCCCAGGCGAAATCGCCCTGCTTTGCCTGGACGCGGGTGTTGGTGTTCGGAAACACGGCGCAGGAGTTGGTGAGCGTCGGGGTGAGTTCCTGCCATTTGCCGGTCCTGGCATCGCCTTCGACCAGTTCACCGGCCGGCCAGTAGCCGTCGCGGGGACTGGCGAGCAGGGGCTGGTAGACGTGCGGCTGGCCGCGGCGGGTGACGATATCGCCGGCGCGCTGTGCGACCACGGCGCTGCCCTTGTAGTCATCGGCCTGGTGCTGGAAGCCGCCACGCGGATAGACATTGCCCCAGAGGTTCATGGAGGTTCTGGCGCCGATCTCACGCCGGCCGGGGATCAGGGCTTCCGGGTAGACGGATTCCGGCAGATTGTAGCGCCAGGCGATCGTATCGAGCGTCGAGAGGAAGTAGGGGATCAACGGCTTTCCGGCCCCCTCGCAGGCAAAACCGAACGTGCCGGCGAACCCACTGAACGCGCCGCCGGCCGGGTGGCCGATCACGTCGGCATTCTTGAATTTCTGGAGGTTGTTCTCGTTCGGCTGGCTGGTCGTTCCGTCGCCGCCGCTGACGGCGGTGGGATTGGCGACGCTGAGGAGACGCACTTCCATCCACGGGTTCGCGCCGGTGTTGGAATAGCTGGAGACTACCGCATCCGGCACATAATGGCGGATCTTGACGGAGGTTCGCACCGAGCAGCCGAAGAAGCCGCATCTGAGCCAGTAGCAGATGCCGACGACCCGATATTCGAGGCAATCGGGAGAAAGGGCAGATGCGGCGATCGAAGCGGTGTCGAGTGCGGCGGCCGACGATGCGCAGCCGAGCATGATGCCGACGACGCCGGCGCGCAGGCGATTGGAGAGCTTCATTTCTGCTCCCTCCGGTATTCTTCGATCCGCGCCACGGCCTTCGCAATGTCAGCCTCGCCATAGACGACGTAGCGCCGGTCGACCACGACGGCGGGAAGCGTGGCGATGCCGAGGCTCCAGGCATCGGCTACGCCCTGATAGGCGGCGGCGATCTCCTGTTGCAGCCCTGCTCCGCCTTCCTGCAAACGCTGCCGGGCGATGGTTTCGGCGCTGTTCTGGTTGGCGGGAAGATTGGCCGACAGCCGTTCTTCGATCGCGCTGGCGTCATCGAGATAGGCCACTGTCACATCGGCAGGAGCGGAAATGGAAATGGATCGCGTCGTGAAGACCTTGATCTCCGCGGCCGATACGTTTTCGAACGCGACCGTGCCGAGCAGGATGCTGGTCGATGCGATCGGAAAGCCTTTGGTCAGGAAAATAGAAAGAAGCGAATGAGGCATCACGGGCTCCGGGAAACGGCGTCGTTCTGGAGCTTGGACATTCATCCCGAACCGGGTGTCGGGTCAGTCAACAATTGGAACGGGGAGGCAACCGGATTTCAATACATCGCCAGAAGCCGGGAATGGCTTCTCCAGGATGAGCAAGCCGCCCTTCGTCAGGCCGCATTTTCGCCATCCGGCTTTGAGGAAGCAGAAGCCTGGATTCGTGCTCCGGATGGCCTTCGGATTGACGTAGGTATAGCGCCGCTCACCAGGCCACACGAAATCAGCGACGGCGTCAGCCTGTCGGATAAGCTCGGACGAGCGGTGCGGGCCTTCGTTGCGGAAGACGGAGCAGTTGATGCCCTCTTCGCCGCGTCGATCGACGAACTTCCGCCAGACGAACATGGCCGAGCCGTGGGCTGTTCTAAGCACGATCTTCTCGCCGGGGCCGGCGAAGAGCCTGCGCTTGCGTCCATGGCGATATTGCCGGCATGAGTAGTGCCGCTCGAATAGGTCAAGGCAGACACAATCCCCGTCCTTCGTCAAAAACCATAGCGTCGGCAGGCTGGTCATCAGCCCGGCTCATCCAGCTCGTCCATCGGCAGCGTTTCGATGCCGCGCATGCGGTCCATCCGCTCGGCGATCTTGAAGGCGGCATTCAGTTCGCCGATTCCGTGCTCCTGCATGAGCTGGAACCGCTCGGCTTTCTCTTCGGGCTCGGTCATGGCAAGCGCCAGATAGAGGCTTGGCGGGACGGCGCGGAACAACAGCTCCATCGAGCGTGAGAGGATCACGCCCTCGGTGAACTTGCCGGCTTCTTTGCGGGCCGAAAGCATCAGCGCCTTCTGCGAGGGATTGAGTTCGCGGAACCGGGCGATCTTCTCGACCTCGTCCGGCGGCATGGAGAGGCAGATCCACCATTCGATCATCGAGAGCATGGGTTCGGCTGCCCTCGGCAGGTCGTCGAGGTTCTGGGTGGCGAGCCAATACCATGCGCCGAGCTTGCGCCACATCTTGGTGATCTTCACCACATAGGGGGCGAGCAGCGGGTTCTTCGTGATGATGTGGCCTTCATCCGTGACGTTGATGATCGGACGGCCGAGGAACTGGTCGCGCTCGGCGATATTGTTGACCGTGTTGATCAGCGAGATGTAGGCGATGGAGAGCTGGGCGTTGTAGCCCTCGCGTGCGAAGGTGGCGAGGTCGACGACGGTGATGTCGGCCTCCGGCCATGGGGTGCCGGGCCGGTCGAACATTTCGCCATCGACACCCTGGCAAAACATATCCATCGCGTCGGCCATTTCGAGGAGGCGAGCGCGGCGCGTTTCGGGAATCGTGGAGTCCTGACCCCGCTCGCGCAGCGCATCGCGCACGTCGCGGGTCAGCACGGTCCGTTTCGCCGGCACGCAGCGATGGGCGGCGTCGAGAATGCATTGCCTGATCAAGCTGCGGTCGGCGCGCGTCATGCGCGCCTCTTCCTTGTCCTCGCCGCCGGTGATCATCAGCCGAGCGGTGATCTCCAACTCGCCGAGCACATCGCGCTGTTCATCGCTCTCGATCGTGTCTTTCTGCTCCCGATCCTCGTCCAGCGCGTCGGCGTCCAGCGTCTGCACCTTGCCCGGCGTTTCTACCAGCCTCCAGGCATCGGCGAAGGGCGCGAGACTGACGCCAGCGCCGGGCGACAGTTTTACACGGTGCACGGTGAGCCCGAGCCTTGCGGCGAAATCGCCGAACAGGCCGAAGGAATTGCCGGCCTCGACGATGAACAGCCGCGGCCGATAGATGGCGGTGATCTGGTTGAGGATATTGTTGAGGGTCGCCGACTTGCCGGAGCCGGTCGGGCCAAACAGGAAGAGATGGGCGTTCATCTGTCGATCGAGGCGGTTCAAGGGATCGAAGGTAACGGTTCCGCCACCGCGATTGAAGAAGGTGATCCCTGGATGCCCGGTGCCGGGGCTACGGCCCCAGAAGGGGGCGAGGTTGGCGGCATGCTGGGCGAACATCAGTTGCGTGTACCATTGCCGCCGGTCCTTCATCGGATCGTAGACGCAGGGAAGCCAGCGCAGGTAGGAGTTGAGAGGAGCGACCTCATCCTCCTCGCGGACCGGCTGAAGACCGGCATTGAGGAGGACGTTGCCGAGTTGCAATCCCCGTGCATCCAGATCGGCAAGATTGCGGCCGCGCAGGTAGAAGGCGATGGCTCCACGATAGAGCTTGTGGGAGCCACCGATCAGGCCGCGTGCCTGCTGTACGTCCCGCAGCGTCTGTTCCGAGGCCAGCGTTTCGCCGACGGCCTTCTTCGCAAGCTGGTTCAGATGGGTTTCGAGCGTATCCTGCGGCGTGGCGACGAGCGTGAGGCACATCACCGTGTCCTCCGGCATCTGGTCCATCAGCGTGTTGATGGCGTCACCGCCCTTGCGGGTTTCGCCGGTGATATGACCGGCGGCGGGCGGCATGCGCAGGCGGTCGACCACGATCGTCCGGTGGGGAAGCCCGTCGAACTGCCAGACGCCGTTTTCCAGATCGGAGCGGGGCTGGCCGAAGAAGAGCCGCTGCGAAAAATCCGTGCCGCTGGCAAGCTCGACCTCACCGGGTTCGCTTTCCTCGGGATAGCTGGCCATACGATAGAAGCGTTCCCGGTCTTCCGCGCCTGGTCCCAACATGGTCGGATTGGGGTTGAACCAGCGCAGCAGCCAGTCGTGGATGCCGGCCGCATCGAGGCGGCGGGTCTTGATACCGGCATTGGCAAGACCACCCGCCAGCCGCTCGCAGGTTATGTTCAACGCCTGCTCGGGGGAAAGCCCGCGCCGCGCCGGACTCCGGTCGACACGCCGGTAGACGACCAGACGCACGCGCCTCGTCTGCCCGCGCCAGGGAAGATGGGTGACGGCGGTATCCTCGAACAGCCCGCCCGGCTTGGCGATGGCGCGCAGGTGATGGCCGAGAAAGCGCAGGTAGAAGTCGCTGAAGGCCGAGCCTTTGGCGCGTGGCTGCACATAGTCCGCCAGACTGTCGATATAGTGGTTCCAGTCGGCCTCGTCCTGCACGTAGAGCTGCATCACCCATGGCGCTTCGTCCAGTTCGTCGAAACTGTCCTGAAGCGCGTTCTCGAGGGCGTCCCGCGCCCGGGCGAGCCAGCTTGCTTCCCGGCCCTCGGTGCCAACTGGCGTGAGTTCGTAAAAGGCCGCGACAGAGGCGCCGTCATCGAGAAGCATGGATTTGGAGTCCGGCAGGTACTCGGCCCATGGCAGCAGATCGGCAAAGGACGGCGCGACATCGTAGAGTTTCTGTTCATCGGCGCGCTTCGCCAGCCTGCTCCTGGGGTCGCGCATGCTGCCCGGTTCGGCAATCCCGTTCATCGCCAATCCTATGACATGCCGATCCCAGGCATTGTCAGGCCCGGTTTCGGGGGTATCGGCTGCGTTATTTCGGGCGGAGAAGGGCCATCGCATCAGTAATTCTCCGTCCGCTCGCCCGGCATGGCGTATTGCTGGCGCTGATAAAGCGGAAAGATTGTGGTGTAGCCCGGAACGGGAGCCGGATCGCTGCCGGTCAGATGCGGGAATACATACATGGCGAGATCCGGGTTCGGCAGCCGGTGGAACTGGCTGTAAATCTCGTTTTGGGCCGTGCGGGTATAGCTGGCGGCAACCGCCGGCGCCGCCTTCAGGTCGGTTTCGGTCAAGGGACGGCGCAATGACTGGCGGGCGTCGAGCAATTGCCGGGCAGTCTGTCCGCTGCGGGCGCTGCCGCCTGTCTCACTGGTCCAGATATCCATCATGGTCCGGTTGTCATGGGGCAGCAGTTTGTCCTTGCTGGTTCCGCAGCCGGCAAGTGTCACGGCGACGGCCAGCACCGCCAGACCGTTAATTTGGCCGTTAATCCAGATCCTGCGCATGGGCGGTCTCTCCAATACGATGATCGACCTTGCGGCCCTTCGGCTCGTAGTCGATGGTGAGGGGCTGTTCGATATGGACGGCGACCTTCGCGCCCGGGCGCACATAGACGGCAGCGAATGCCTGGCCGTAGAGCTTGTTGACCCAGGCCGACATATCCTGCACGCCACCAGCCAGAATGCGGCCCATGGCCTCGTTGCCGGATATGCCGACGGTGCCGATCGAGCCGTCATTGTTGGAAACGACGGCGACGCTGCCATTGTCGGACTTGATCAGAGAGGCGGCGCCCGCGCCGGCTGCGGTGATCAGAGCCTGCGTGCCAAGATATTGCTGGGCGTTGCTGCGGCGCTCGCCGCTGACGCAGGGGATGCCGTAGGGGTCGCTGATCCAGCCAAGGCCGTCCTGTATGCTATTATTGCTACTGTTGCTCTGCTGGCGATTGCTGTTGCGGCCACCGTCTTCCGGCAGGGTGCGGATTGTCCCGTCGTTGAAGACGAACGTGACCGAGCGGATCTGCCCGCGGACGCACGAAAGCGTCCAGTCGCCGGATGCCGTGCCGCTCACCACCGCGCCGGCGACATCGGGAATGTCGATGCCGTTGGCGGTGAGGTTGTCCGGGCCGATGAGCACCTTGAAGGGATAGGGGTCGTTGACGGTCCCGTCGATCGGCACGCGGCCGATCAGCGCCGTCATGGCGATGGAGCCTATCAGCGTCGAATTGGTGGGGACCGTATAGACCGGTTTTGCCTTCGGGACCGCCGTTGCCCGGTTGTCGGCGACGGCCGCCTTGCTATCGTCTATAAGGCTCTGTGCCGAACCGAACGAGGTCGGGAAGCTGAAGCTGTCGCCGGATGTGCCGCTGCGTTTCTCCCGGCGGGCATCGTCAGGCTCGGTCCATTGAACGCCATCGGCGCTTGCGCCCTCCAGCCCGAGGCCGACCGGCAGTTCACCTTCCTTCAGATTCTCGATTCGGCGCTGCAAATCCTGCAACATGCCCTGCGTCCGGCTACGCTCGCCCATCACCTGTTCACGGTCCTGCCGCAACTGGTTGCGCTCGTTTTCCAATGCGCTCTGAATACGGCGATCGATGGCGCCTTCGCGGGCGCGCAGCCGATCGTTCTCGGCCTTCTGTGTGCGATTGTCGGAAAGCGCGGTCTGGAGTTCGCCGCGCAACTGGCGGACCAGGCCGACCAGGGTGGCGACCGTGTCGCGCGGCGTGTCACCTTCGATGCCGAGCGCGCGGGCTTCTTCCGGCGTGAGTTGTGGGCCGCCGGGTCCGGAAGGTTGTTCGCCCCCACCCGAAAACAGTTTGACGCCGACGAAGACAACCAGCAGCGCCATCGGGATCATCAGCCATTTGAGGAGACCATTACTGCGCATAGTCGCCTCCCAGTTTCCCATTCGACGGAACCGGCCGGTTCTTGCTGGCATCGATCCGGCTGACCACCGGCAGCAACGATTCCGCCAGCCCATAGCCTTTGGTCACGAGGTAGACGACGGTGGTGTCGTCCGGCGTGCCGGCCGGTCCCAGCGCATCGTGTTGAAACGTGCCGGTCGAAAAATCCCCCTGCAGATCGCGCGGATCGAGGGTGATCCAGCGGTTCGATCTGTTCGAGAGGCGAACGGCCGTGACCCAGAAGTCGTCGAGCCGCCAGCCGGCCAGAACCTGCGCACGGACCGGCTGCGTCGGTATCAGGGAGCCGAGGGAAAGGTTTCGCCTGACTGTCGCACGGGTGACGCCGGCGACCGACTCGACGGTTCGGAGCGGCGCATAGAGATTCTGGGAGGCGTAGCGGGTCAGGACGACGGGGATCGGCGTTTCCCGAACCGGGCGCGATGGGGTGGAATCGTCCTTGTCGTCACCGTCGCCTGACACAGCCGACAAATCGCCATAACGAACGGGCGCAGTCTCACCCTCGACGATCCGCACCGGTTCAAGCGGTGGCTGGTCGGCTTTCGCCGCGTCGGCGACGATATCCAGCAGGATGAGTGTGCCGCTGTCGGCATCCTGCAATTGCAGCCGCGTCGGCTCGATCGGCTCGCTGGCCTTCAGATAGATCGCGCCGGCCGCGCTCTGCACCCTGAGACGGCTGCCGATGGAGGCGGGTACGCCGACGCGGACGTTGCGATCGATGAACACGACGCGTTCCTGACCGACCTGGAGGGGCACGGCGAGCGGCAGGCGTTCCCAGCGGAGGAGTTCGACCGAATGAGCCGTCGAGGCGAGGCCGGCGGCCATGAGGAGGCTGATGGGAATACGGGTGCGTTTCATCGTGTTTCTCCCGATGGGATGTCGAACAGGCCGGAGGTGGGATTGGTGGTCTTTATGGCGTCGGGGACGGCGATGCGCTGTGGCATGTCGCTGTAGCAGTCGAGCATCAGACCGTAGGGATTGCGTTCCGGATCGACATCGGCGCGCACGACCTTGACCGTGTAGCGCACGAGGGCGCGCTTGACCTGCTCGTCCGCGAAATACTCGTCCGCTGCCACATCCATGGTGACGATCCAGTCCCGGTCCGAAACCGTCTTCACGTGCAGTTTTGGATCTTCTCCATAACCGCGGCCCGGAATCTCGTAGATGCCGCGCACGCGCTGACGCAGTTCTCCGGTCGATCGCCGGTATTCGTAGTCACGGTTCAGGAACATCTGGCAGGCCGATGTCAGATAGGGCGACAGCGCATGGATGTTGCGAGGATAATCCTCGTCGCCATTGGTTGGCCAGCGCTGGAGCTGCTGCCAGATATAGAAGGTGATGGCGTAGACGTTTTCCGGGGGGATTTCCCACCATTTGCGGGTGCTGCCCGAACGCAGGTCCGGCGGGACATGGATGGTCAGTTCCCGCGGTGCGCTCCACCAGCCGGCGCCAAGCACCAGCGAGACCGCAAACAATGCGCCGGTGCCGATCCTGAGCGTTCTGATATGGGATTGGAGATGCAGGACCTCGTTCTTGAAGCGGCTCATCTGGTCCTCCGTGTGGTCCAGTAACCCGAGCGTGTGATCAGGGTGCTACCGCCGGCAAACGAGGTCAGCAGGAAGACGTGCCTGGCGATCCACCACTGGATCTGCCGGTAGATCCAGACATCCGGCCGGCCGCGTTTTTGGCGGCGCAGCACACCGCCGCCGACGAAGACGCCGGCGGCGATGGCGGCGACGATCGCCGTGGGGGTGATAGCGATCGACGCGAAGACGATGGACAGCGGTATCCCCACGACGAAGCCGGCCGTGCCGGAAAGGCTGGCGCAGACCCAAAGCTCGTCCGCGGTCAGACCGCGAACGACGATCGGGTGGCGATTGAGCCGGTGCGGCAGAAACGCCACCGTTCCGTCCGAGCGGAGATCCTGCTGTCCTGTCATCGTCCGGTCTCCTCAAAGGATGCCGGTGGCGCGGGTCAGCAGCCAGATGCCGACGACCAGAAGAATGGCGCCGACGGCGACGGAAAGACCGAACTGGCCCCAGGTAGCGCGGCCGGTGTGGATCTCGGCATAGCGGGAATAGGCATGGTAGCTGACGCCGATGAACATCGAGGCGACCACCAGCAGCGCGATCAGCATCACCATGTCGTAAGAGTAGTTGCGCAGCGTATCCATGATGCCGGAGCCGGTGCCGCGCGACGGGTCTTCCAGGGTCGGAAGGCCCTGTGCCAGCGCCAAGGACGGCATCAGTGCGGTTGCCGGGGCGGAGAGAGGAACCGCGATGGCGGCGGAACGGATATGGGGAATGTATCGGGTCATGATGGGATGCCTTTCCGTTGCTTACGAGAGGAGGAAGAGGGTCAGCACCAGGTAGATCGACGCGAAACGCACCGCGACGCCGAGGAACTGACGTTGGGACAGCCGCTCGTCCGACCAGCCGACATAGGCGGTGCGGAGCGCCCATGCGCCCCAGACAAGGAGAACGGCGAAGACGGTGCCGACCAAAACGATCGAGACGGCTGAGGGCGTGAAGCCGCCATTCGCCTGAAAGGCGGAGAGCTGGTCGGCGTTCATTTGGCGGTCTCCGGGCTGGTTTCCCTGCGATAGTCACCGGTGAGCGCGGAGGGATCGCGCGGCTGTTCGCGAGGAGGGGCGAGATAATCGTTGATACCGGCTCTGATCCGGTTCAGGTCGGCGTTGAGACGCCTGTAGTCGAAATGATAGCGGGTGCGGGTCCGAGGCGCTGCTGTCGCCGACTGCTGGGCCAGTCGACCGGCAAGCTCGATCTGGCGGACAACAGCCGCAAGGTGTTCGCGTTCCTGGCTGTCGTCATCGGCCGCTGCCGGCTGGGTCAGCGTCAGGCCGCCGAGAAGCAAGGCGGTCATGATCTGCCGCCATATCGAAGCCAGATTGAAGGGTCGCGCCATTGTGCCATTCCCCGGTGAAACGAATGGCGCGATGCTGCTGCGGCGGCGAAGGGAAAGCCGCAAACAATGGGGAATACGGTGTGCCCATATTAGGTCGGGAGGGGATGGAGTGGGCGGAGCAGCCAAATGGCCCGCTCGGAGCAGTTGCGGCAGGTTTGTTTGCCCGGTTTTCTCGAAAGGTGCTATTTAGCGATCAGCTTTGAAGAAATCGCCATGTTGCAGATCGCGCACGCCACCGAGCAGCTTGTCCGTAAGGTCGCGGCCTGTCTTGGCTGCACGCCGGAGGACGTTATTCGCGGTGCGATTGCGCGAGAAGCCAGGGCGCTCGGTGTTATTGAAGAACCACCGGCGCGTAAGATCATGACGACCGCTGACATCCTCGCGTTCGGCAAGAGAGCGGCGGCACGTCCTGTTCTCGATCCCCGTTCCCCGCAACAGATTGCGGACGACATTAACGCCCTATGATCGTCGTCGATAGCTCGGTCGTTGTTGCGATTTTCGAGGAAGAAGAAGACGCAACGATATTTGCCGCCGGCATCGTGTCCGGCGAGGGATTGGTTATGGCAGCCGTCAATGCCACGAACCGGGACGGATCGATCGTCAGGGAGAGGGAATGATGGCCACTATTTTGCCTGGAATTGTGTTCGTTGCGCCCCAAGTCCGAAAAACCGCAGAAGGGCGAGATTGACGGTCTCCATGGCCTGCGCGTCCAGACGCCCGAACACGGCTCCGGCCTTTGCGCGCGGCACAGTCATGGCCCGATCGATCATGATCTGCGAGGGCTTACGCAAACCATTATTGGCGTCCGGCTGGATTGTGATCCGAACCAGATGCTCCTCACGAACGTCGCTTGTCAGTTGGAGCACCGTAACGGACGGCAGTTCGGTAAAGGCGTCATCCTGCACCACGAGCGCCGGCCATGGTTTGCCGTAGTCGCCACTCACGGCGATCGTAATCAGGTCACCGCGTTTCATGCCTTCCCGTCATCTCCGAACTGGTCTTCGTCGAACAGCGCGTCCAGTTCCTTGAGGGACCGCGCTTCGTCGCTATCCGGATCACGAGCGCGTTCGGCTATCGCGAGAGATTGCTTCCGTGCTTCGGCCTCGAAGGCCTTCCGCCGCTGATGCTCGACATAGGCCCGCATGAAATCCCGCAGCACCTGGGCGGCCGGCTTGTCCTCTGCTTCCGTTGCTTGCGTAAACGCAGTCTTCAGCGCAGGATCGATCCGGAAGTTGAAGGTTTCGGCCTTGGGATGTTGGGTCGCTCTCGGCATACCAGCCTCCTGTAGTGCGAAATGCACGTATAATGTAATTACATTTTCGTGAAGTTGCAATCCGCTATGCCAAGGAGGCGGTTCAGCCCGTTCAGTGCGGATATCATACCTCCAACCACTTCCTTCATAGATATTTCTTGAAGCTTCCCGCAAACACATCCATCGCGATCCCGAGCGCAATGGCGCTCGGCAGCAGGATCAGCAGCGGGCTGATGCTGATCGGCAGGGCAAGATAGATCACCCACGGCAGAACAGCGAGTGGCATCAGCGAGGCTTTGGCTCGGTGGTAGACGAAGCCCGATTCCCGGCCGGCACCGAATCTACGGATATCACGCCTGACCAACCCGTCGACCAGCCCGGCGAAGGTTGCCAGCAGGAAGAGCGGCAGGGTGAGCACCAGCACCAGCAGGCGGACGATGAACACGAGCAGCACGAACGCAGAGGCAATCAGGTAGCTCTCGGTCCAGACGTAGACCAGGCTGATGTAATAGCGAAAATCGCGGGCAGCGCCGCGAGCGGGCGCGCTGGCCTGTTCGGACGCTTCGACTATCCATTGTGACAACCCACTTTTGACGAATATCCAGTCATAAGCTTGCTCCACCAGCCAATGGGCCGTCCGTCCCGGTTCCTGCACGATGGCGCTGCGGGTAAAATGCGCCGAGAGCTGGGCCAGTTCATAATCGAGCATGTTGGAGGCATGGTGCCAGCCTTCGTCCGGCCAGAAGAAGTACATGCCAACGCATTCGATGGCGATGCTGATCAGCAGCGAGCCGGCAAGCACACCGAACAGACGGAACGGCAGGGTGATGAGGCCCGTGATCAGCCCCTGCTGGCGATCCTGCTGTCGCGCGGCGGCCGCGGCCGGATCGCTCATGATCCAGCCTCATGCCTATCCTTGTCCGTTTCAAGATTCTGGAAGCTGTCGAGCAGGTCGTCGGGCAGGGCCGCATCCTGAAGGTCGGGAATGCCCTGATTGTCCCACCAGTCGGTCGCCTCGACATAATGTTGACGCATATAACCGGCGAGTTGCTGCAGGTCCTTCGGCATTTCCTCATCGGGATCTGGCGCGGGGAGCGGCATTCTGACCTTCCAGAGATTGCCGCCCTCCAACAGAGCGAACGCCTGTCCCTTCGGCAGGCCGACCACATGCGCGGGTTCGATCAGTGGCACGGTCGAGCTGGTGATGCGATCGGCCGTGTTGCTGGTGAAATCCGTCTTGCCGTGAATGTCGGAGCTGTCGGTCGCGCCGCTGACGATGGAGGTCGTATAGACCTCGACCCTGGGCAACTGCCGCGTCAGCAGTTCGGCGGTGATGGTTTCGCGCACGCGCAGCATGAACAGGTTGTTGAAATTTCCGACAATCTGCCCGGCCTTGGCGCGGTTTCCGATCCGCGCTTCGATATCGCTGAGCGTCTGGGTATAGGCGGTGACCTGAAGCCCTGCGCCACCCCCTTTGTTGACCATGGGGATGAACTCGTCGCCCATCAACTCGTTGAACTCGTCGGCATGGACATTGATCGGCACCTTGGCCCCGGCGTCGGCGCCGGGCAGGCCATCGTCAATCCCGAACTTGTAGATATGGCCGGCCACCGACACGAGATCCGAAAACATGCTGTTGCCGACGGCGGCGGCAACCTCGGCGTCCGAGAGCGCATCCAGCCCGACATAGACCACCGCCCGTTTCCTGATGATCTGCATCCAGTCGAAGATCGGGCGGGGATCGCGCAGGTCGGAATAGTTGGGGGCGAGCAGTTGCGACGTCTTGCCGGTGGTGAGCTTTTCCAGAAGCGGCAGGAGCGAAGCGACGATCTTGTCAAAATAGGTACGGTCATAACGGACCGCCGATCGAAGCCCGTCAAGAACAGGGTCGAAGATCCGGACCTGCGACAGATATTGTTCGAGGGCAACAACGCGCTTCTCGCGGCCAACCATGTGGCGTGGGATGTTCTTGTCGTTCAGCTTCGCCTCGATCTGCACTATGATTTCCCATGCCTTCGGCTCGTGCTTCGCGAAGAATGCCTGCGCATATTCGATGAACAAGGCGTCGATATTGACCACATGTCGCTGGATCAGCAGGTAGTCCGGCCGCTGTCCCAGCTCGACCAAAGCCCTCGCGATGATGTTGACGAAGCGCCATGCAAATTCGCGGAAAGCGGCGGAATTGCCTTCGCCGGAAAGCTGCCCGGCAATGCGGGTCGCGACCTCGGAAATCCGCCCGAACCGGCCGACGGCATTGTAGCGTGCGGAGAAATCCGGCCAGCCGAGATGGAAGACGTAGAACTCGCCGGCACGACCGGCACGTTTCGCCTCGACATACATGCGCTTCAGCAGGTCCGCGTCCCCTTTTGGGTCGAAAACGATGACCACCTCATGCTCGCCACTGGCGCTGCGGCGGCGGATGTCCTGCGTGATGAACAGTTCGGCAAGCCTGGTCTTGCCGACGCGGGTGGTCCCGAGCACGAGGGAATGCCCGACGCGCTCGCCGAGCGGCAGGGTGACGTCGATCTCATGCGGCTCGATCCCGTGCAGGCGCGGCATGCCGCCAACCGGCGGCAGCGGACGCACTGGATTGAGTGGGCTATCCCACGATGTCAGTCTGGCGAACTTCGAGAGCGGGAACGGTGCGAACTCCAGACGCTGCTCGAGGCGGCGGGCGAAACGATAGAGTGGCGTCGGCTCGACATAGCCGCGGAACTCCGGCCGATAGGTCTGCATCAGCCGATGGGTGTGCCGTTGCTCCCATTTGAAGCCACGACCGATGAACAGCCTTTGGCGGCTGACGGGAACGGCGCGGCTGGTCATGACATAGCGGGGCAGGCGGCGGATATTGCGACGGTAGCGCAGGATTGCCAGCGCATCGCGCAGGCGGATCGCGCCGAAGGTCAGGAAGGTAAAAGAGGAACAAAGCCCCAGAATAGGGTTGAGCGCCAGCGACCAGGGCGCGACCAGGCAGACCAGTGCCGCGCCGATGCAGACCGCGACGATATAGAGTTCTACGGCGGGACGAAGCAGCACCTCGACCGAATGGGGATTGGCCATGACGGATGCCTCATTGCTCGATGCCGGTCGCGGTGATCAGCACGGGATAGTGGCGAAGGCCGAGCCGACCGGCGAGATCATCGCCGGATGAAGGGGAAAGCGTCAGGCCGCCGGTGAGCTTGCGCAATTCGGCCAGTGCTTCCGGCGTCTCGACATTGACCACCAGGCCAATGGCGTTCAGGTCGCGCAGGATCTCGCCGCGTTCTCCGAGCCAGGAGCGGGAGCGGTTGTCGTCGCCGATCAGGAAGATCGGGGTCAGACCCGGTGCCTGGATCACCCGGCGCGGCTCCTCACCCGGCGACAGGCGTTCCGAGCGCACCGGCAGCATGTCCGCCTCGGAATAGGGTTTTGCGGGAAGTGGTGCGATGGTGATCGGCGGAAGGGGCTGACCTTGCTTCGGCGGCAGATCGAATGCCTGGTAGAATGGCAAGGCCGAGACGCCGCCGTGATCCTCGACCACGATCAGCGGCAGTGATTGAGCGGATGCCGGCGAACCGCCGAACGGTGCCAGGATGGCGAGTGCGGTTGCTGCCGTGAGGAAGGCAGGTCGATGGATCATCATGGATCGCTCCTTGCGCTATGTTCGGAAGATGCTGGGTGGGAGATATGTGGCTGGTCGGGTCGCCTATGCAGACAGGCAATGACCGGAGCCGCGAACAGGCTGAGCCACAGCTTTCCGATCACCTGTCCGGCGAGAAAATCGAACGATCCGAAAGCGAACCAGAGGAAGACCGCGCTGTCTGCAACTGAACCCGCGATCCCGCTCGCGAAGACGGCAAGACCGGGCCTGTACTGCCGGAGCGGCGTATAGACGATCAGGTCCGCCAGTTCGGCCAGCAGGAAGGCGGAGACGGACGCAACGACGAGTGCCGGCGGTGCGACCAACCAGGAGAACATCCCGCCGATGGCGATGGCCCGGAGCGCCGCACGAATGCCTCCGGCGTCCTGAACCATATCGCGCAGGACAAGCGCCGCCCCGACTACCAGGACACCGCTCGGCGCCGTCAGGCCGAATCCGACCGGGACCGTGCAAGGTCCATTGGGCAGGCAGGTGGCGCCGACATTACCGATCATCCAGTTGGCGAGCGGAACTGTTGCGGCAAACGCTGCTATCAGGGCGATGGTCCTAAGCCGCATGGAACAAATCCCCCTGAATGGTTCGTTCGGTCCATGTGACCGGGCTCTGGACGGCATCGATGCGCCGGGCCATCCGCTCCGGGCAGGTTTCCGATCCGATGTTCTTGAAGTTGCGGGCGACGTTGGCGCTGTCGACCGAGGCGAAGGGCCAGCGGTCGCCTGCAAGCCGGAGACCTCGCAGCATATGGACCTTCAGCCAGGGGAGATGACCGTGCCGGGAAAGGGTGTTGAATGCTTCATCGGCCCTGCGCCGCCAGCTATCCGAACCGACCTGCCAGTAGCGGCCGGAACTGCCGAAGCAGATGCGCGGCCAGCGGTCGGCGATTTCGAGCAGGTAATCGGTCGGCAGCGCCATATGCCAGACAGGCGCTCCCGCCACCTTTGGATAGGGCCATTCACCAACCAGGGCACGCTGGTCCTCTATCGTGCCGTCGATCACATCGGGGATGACGGCCCAGTTCTCACCGCCGAGGCGCGGTTCCAGCCAGCGGTAATATTGCTCCCATTGGACTTCATGCTCGCGCGTGAAGGCGGAGAACGCGCCGTTGTCCCACATCACGGATTGCCCGTGGGCGAGGCACCAGTCGGCATCTTGCGGAGCAGCGAAGGAAACGCAGAAATGCTTTCCGGCCAGCTTTTCCAGTTCGGGTCGTGGGGTGAGCGGCGTGCCATGATAATGCAGCATTGGCCACCTCACGAGGATGTCGCATCAGATGTGATGAGATCGAATGTGTGGGATGGCTCCTCATGCCATTCGCAGAGCGCCATGTCGGAATTGCAGCCGCTGCCGGTCTGGCTGTCGAAGAACAGTTCGTATTGCCGGCCGCCGCGGCTGGTCCGGCTCCATTCAACAACGGTGTGAATGTCGGCGTAGGTGCCCGGCCTGTCCGCATCCATCGGGTCTTTCAGGGCTGCGAAGAATGTCGAGACGCGGCGTTTATTGGCGGCCGAGACGATCGCCTCCCATCGCGCCACGCGCTTGATATGCTCGGGAAACCTTGTGGCGATCTGCCGAAGCTCGCTCTTGGCGCAGTTGATGCAGGGCATGCAGCCGACGCGGCCCATGCCGAGTGAATACAGAGGATTCGGAGCGAGGCCATGCCGACGGTGCATCGACCATACATCGTCAACCGACCACTGGAAGATCGGTCGCCAGAGCATGGAGCCGCTGTCATGGCGGTTCCACACGGGCAGCTTTGCCCGGTTGCGGCTTTCCGCGGCGCGAATGCCCAGCCATTGCAGGACCGGCCCGTGTCGCAACATCGGGAAGACGACCTCCAATGTTATCGGCTGGGACTTGAGCTCATCCGTGCAGAATTGTGCCATCCGCGACGGGAACCTTCCTTTGCATATGCACAGGTCGAGGAAGGGAATGCCGGTCGGCTGGTTGAGGGTGGCAGCCTCGGCAACGATCGCGTCGGGAACACCCTGTTTCGGCCATTCCCGCAGAATGTATTCGCGATGCCGGGCAATCCGTTTTGAGAAATCGGCGCAGACGATCTCGATCTCCGGACCGCCCGTGCGCTCGGAGAGACGCGAGATGAACTCGTAGGTGATCTCGTGCTCATGGCCGGTGTCGGCGAACACCGCCCGAAAGGGGATGCCGGCCTCCAGCGCCAGCAGATAGACGGCGGTGCTGTCCTTGCCGCCCGAGACATTGATCAGATGCTGGAACAGATCGGCGCCGGACGCCTGCCGATTGCGAAACAACGAATGCCGCGGGCGTCTCGATGATGGATAGGAGCGGCGGCGCGGAACGGTGAGGCATGTCATGGCTCACTCCTTCCGGCTGGCGGAGACGCCGAGCACACGGGCGAGATGCTGGCCGACGCTCCGGCGATAACGCGCGGCGGGCGCGCCGCCGGCGGGCCGGTGATAGCGCCCGATGGCGAGCATCCATTCTTCGCCGGGATTGTGCTGTTCGCCCAGAATCTCGGCGGCGATCACCAGGTTGCGATAGGGATCGAGCAGGTCGCAGGGATGTTCGTAGCGTTGCTGTTGATAGCCGAGATTGATCTGGCCGAGGCCGACATCCACGCGGGAAGGCGGTGCTTCCTGCAAGGCCCGCTGCAATCCGATACAGGCTTCGCCTTTACTACCGAAGCGGCGGGCCTCTCCTGCCACATTCAATGTCCACGGCCAGGGCGTGATGCGGTCGCCCTGCCGGATACCGCTTTCCTGCAAGGCGACCGCATAGAGCACGGGTGACGGTATGCCGGCGCGCTGCGCGGCGATCTGATATGCTGGCGGCGGAATTTCCTGCGCGGACGCCGCAATCGTGCCGACCATGCCGATGGCTAGCGTCATGGCCGACAGAGCAAGCCGGGTTACTGCCGCTGCCATTGCCCGTTCACCTGCCGCACGACTGCGGGCAGGTCTCCTTCAAGTCCGAGCGACAGCCAGCGGCCGGAATCGTGGTTCAGAGTGATTGCGCCGCTGCGTACCCTGACGGGATCGATCTGGATGCCTTTGGCCCAGTCGCGGATGCGGGCATCGTCCTGCCGGGTGCCGACCATATAGAGGTCGAATTCCGTGCCGGCCGATTGCAGCCTCTGCACCGCCTGGCCGCAGGCGGGGCATTTGTCCTTGACGAAGACGGCGAGCCGGCCCGATCCGGCGGGCGTTGCCTGGAGGTCGGCGAGTGAGGCGCCGACGCGCTCCATGCCGGGATGAAGCCGCTGCCAGGCGTCGTCATAGGCACGCTGATAGGCGAGCAGTCTCGCGACCCGGCGCGCTTCGATTCCCACCTGCAATTCCGCATAGCGGCGGCGTTCCTCGTCGGTGCTGGCCTCGATGCCGAGCGTCGTCAGCGGATCGAGATTGGGGGAGTAAACCCCGAGCGGTCCCTGCATCAGCGAGCGATATCGGGTCCATTCCTCTTCGCGCAGCCCCCAGTCGCTGGCTTTCTGCGTGTCGCTATAGCCGGTGAAGCCGGGTTGCTCGCGGCTCGGAAGGATGGTCGAGGATGTGGCGGATGCGTCCTCAGCGTTCGCGGTGTCCGAAAGCAGAACCGAAGGGGAGATCGACAGGGCAATGGAAAGGATAATGCGCCTTGTGCAATGAAGGGAGGCGGGCATGATCGTCATGAGCGTGCCTCCGCCGTCAGTGGGCGGCGCTCGACACGCCCGGCGGCATGGCTCCCCGCCTGCTGTTGCGGAAACACCGGACTGAAATCCGGAGCGGCGAAACGGGTGAAGCAGACCGTGCGTGCCCCGTCGTCGACACTCAGGTTCCAGGCGGAACCGGAGAGCGTCAGCAGCGCATCGCGCAGCATCAGTGGGCCGAGACGATGATGGGAGGCGGGCAACGGCAGGGCCGAGAGCGTGGCGACGTCATCATTGGAGCAGAGTTTGTAACCCGACCGGGAGAGCACCTGCCGCAGCGCCTCACCGACGGTGGCCTTACGGGTCTCGGGAATGGAAACCTGGACCACCTGCCGCATCAGATCCCGTTGCGCCGACGCCGGTGCAAGCTCGACCAGCGTATATCGGCCATAGCGAAGCACGGGGATGAAATCCGGATCGCGCTCTACGGGCGGGATGGACGCCTTGAGCATCGGCGGCGGTTCGGGCGGCGCATCCGTTGTGGTCGAGCATCCGCTGATGATCGCGGCCGTGGACAGCAGCGAACTCAAACCTGCAAGATGATGGCGAAATCGGCGGGCAAGGCACATGGATCGGTCCCCAACAACATGAGACCGTCACCATCGACCTGCCGGGCAGGGGCATCAGCAAACAATAAGGACATGAGAAACACCGGGTTGTTTGAAAGACACAAGGGCGCAAGCGTATTCTTGAGGGCAGGTTGTTCTTTTAGACCAGTGGTGCAGGCGTTCACCAATCTTGATGGATCGTGACCCAATGGTCCAACCCACGAGGCTGGCGAGTCAGTAAGGTCGTTGTCTTCCGTCCGCGCGCTGGAGCTTCTTTATTGCGGAGATTTGACGCCACTTTTGCAAGGTGCCCGAGCGAGGCCACGCGCCGTCATTCTGGTTTGTGGATGCTCTCGGCCGTTTTCCCCCGGCAGCGCAGGCGGATAGAAGGATGGCTTGAGCAGTCAATCTGCACTTGCGCCAGAATATGTCGAAAGACCGCTGAGTGTTGTGAGGTTCTCAAGAAAACGGAAGGCGCGCCGTCCGCATTGGCACACCAGTCTGCTGATTCACGGCCTACGATGGCGCGTGGGTCTGTTCAGGGATCGCGAACGCAGCGGTTCTTCGGCCATGCAAGGCCGGAGGTTCGCCCACTCGCATCTGGCAAAACGCCACAGCAGAGGCCATTAAAGGAGGATCGCGACGATGGTCGATTTGCACACAATCGAATCCTGGCGAAAGGCGCCTCGTCTCACGTCTTTTGCGGAATTCTTCGAAAGGACCGCGAGCGGCCGCGCTGGAGCGCCGGATCTTGCCCAGCCGGCACCGGACATGAGCCTGCTCGACTTCGATCTCTACTGCACGGTGTTCGCGCACGCTTACAGGCAGATGTGGACACCGTTCAACGCCCACTGGCTTGCCAGCATTCCGTACCGGCTTGAGGAGCAATGCCGTTTGGGTCCAGCCATGCTGTCATTCGCGTTGCGGGCCTGGGCTCGAAGTGCTGCCCCGGCGACGGTTTACCTTGGGGGCGGGGCCGGGTTGCCTCGCACGGACGCTGGCGAGATTCGGCGACGGGCGCATCAAGACGCTGAATTGCAGCCCGACCGACGCCAATCGTGCTCGCTTCCTCGCAATCGAGGAAGCGAGCACGCGCATTTCTTCCATGGACCGTTTTTCGAGCTGGACGATGCACGGTATCAAATCGATGATGACCTGCAGTCGTTTCGAAACGGCTTTGACCTGATTTCGAAGACACCTTCCAGATGTTATGATCGTGATCGGCGCAGCCAGCTCGATTTCATCGCTCCAAGACTCCGGCCTGGAGGCCTATTGATTCAGGTCGAAAAGCTTTCGCACAAGGACGCCCACACATATCATGAGCGCGAACGCCAGAAAAAGATCAGGTGTTCAAGTCGGTTCTTTTCGGCAGGCCAGATATCGAAGAAAAAGGAGGAGGTCGTCGATACGATGGCGGATTGCCAGGTGGATATGGCGACGACCATGGCCGCCTTGCAGGCCAACTTCCGATATTCGGTCGTCACATGGAACAGCGGGAACTTCTATACATTCGTCTCATCGAACTCGCGGGAGGCTGTTCAGGCATTCGTGTCGCTGTTGGTGAAGCCGGCGATCCCTGTGGAATTCTGCTACGAAACGCTGCCGCTCATTATTGTGATTCCGTAACCGAGCCGCTGGAAGCTGAACTCGTCTGGCGTCGCGCGGATTCTGTGATACCTCTCGCGCCGGCGGCATAGACGATGAGCACGCAGTTGCCGGCCGCGCCGCAAGGCAGGGCAAATGCCGCCGAGGTGAGGCGAGTGTTGTCGTCATTGGTGCCGCATCTCTCACCTTTCTGGAACCGCCCCCTGCGTGACTACGCTTGCGCTGCCTACGACATTGCGCCTTTCACCGCACATTTTGTCTCATCGTCGTGACGACCATGAAGCCTCTCAGCTATCTGTCGAGCGAGCGGCGAAAAGGTCGGGCTTCAACGACGCCGATGCCAGGCGGGTCGCTGATCAGATCACGGTGTCCCCTGTCATTCAGAGCGGCCCGCATTGTTCCTGCTCACCGAGCCGGATGCCTTCTAAACCCACCTGTTCAGCCTGCTCGGCCTGAGAGAGCACGCCGGGAATGGCACGTTGCCTACCACGCCTCGACCGTGACCTTTGCGGAGAAGGCGAAAAAGGGACCTGTTGGCTTCGGCTCGATGGTGAGGCACTGAATGTCTTCGGCCTTTCCCGACGCCGGATGGACTCATATAGCGTTGTGGTTTCAACGGCCCCTATCGCTTCGCTTTTACCAACGCGAGTGGGAAAAGTGCTCCGAATGCTGCGGCCGCGCGGCTTCTTGCCGAACTGCCCTCCACCGAATTCGCTTCGGCTTCTGCGGCGATCAAAGCGGCAAATCAGGCTCTCTGGCGAAGGACTTTCCCAGTCATCCGTCAACCTGCTCCAGCTCGACGATCTCGATGTCGCCGACCTGGCCGCCGATCATCTCGACGACGCGGACTCCTGGATGTCGCGTTGCGTTGTCGGGAGCGGAGAGTTTGCGGAACATCTTCTCGATGAGCTTGATCGCCTTAATGCGGGGCCCTGGACCGGCTGGGTTCGGCGAACCACCGATCTGTTCTGGGCTTTGGAGAACGGCCGGATCGTCCCTTTGCATCTTGCCGACAGGGGGTTGCGGGCGCGGGGCGCGTCTTCGGTCGAGATTGCATTCGACCGGGAGAGCCTTGACCGCGGCACTCGGACGCGGCGGATAGTTCCGAATCTGCTCACCGTATTTCTCCTGCTGTCGATCCTGCGGGCGTCAGGGTTCTAGGCGGCTGCCGTCAGGTCGTCTATTATCCCCTCATGGCGTCATCTGATCGCCGCAGCGCTCAAGCGGTCAGGGGAGGTAAAACTGCTCAACGAGATGAGCGCCGATGTTCATTCCGGGATATGGGGCCATCGGGTGCTGAAGCCGGTCGACGGCTATCCGTTCGGGCGAGCGTGGAACAATCAGGAAGTATTCGGGACATCCTCGAAACCTATGAAGGACTACCGCTGTGCCAGGCCTGCGGCGATCTCGCGAGCTTTACCGGGGACGCGATCTGGGCAAGGCTCTCAGAGGGAATGTCAGAAGGAACAATCGACGCTTCCTTGATCAAATGGGCGTAGGCCTGACAGTGCCGCTGATGCCGTGCTCCCTCATTTTCTGTTTCCCAGGCAGTCTGCTTGCCGCCCGCGAACATGTCCCGACGTTGCCTTCGACCATTTAAAGGTCTATATTTTGGTCGAATGGAGTTGCGATATGAAGTTCTCCCGACAGGTCAAACCAATCAGCTATCTGAAAGCACACGCGCCAGAGATCGTCCGCTCTCTGCTGATACCCGTGACGCCGTCGTTCTGACCGTTCACGGAGAGGCGAAGGCTGTCCTTCAGGACGTTTCCCATTATGAAGAAACGCAGGAGACTTTGGCGCTACTGAAGGTTCTTGCGCTCACCAACAGGCAGGTCGAGGCGGGAAAATGTCCGGCCGGCGGCAGAGGCGTTCAAGCGGATACGCCAGCGGGTGTCCCGGTCCTGATGCCATACCGGGTTCTTTTTACCGAGGATGCCGAGAGGGACATCGAGGATCTTTATCGCTTTCTTGCCGGCCGCGACGGCATTGAAATGGCGGAGCGCGTCCTCGACGAACTGGAAGCCGCGGCCGTAACACTCGAAGATATGCCTGTCCGCGGAAACATCCCTAAGGAACTCGAATCCGTTGGGATCACCGAATATCGCGAACTGCATCACAAGCCCTGGCGGATGATTTATCGCATCATAGGAAGCGACGTCGTGATCTATTGTGTCGTTGACGGCCGGCGCGACATGCAGTCGTTCCTTGAGCGCCGGCTGCTTCGATAGGGCCTGCATTACCGACGACATCGGATTATTTCGGCTTTCTGAACCGTATCCAACTCCGCCGCCGTTCTCGGGATGAACTCGATTCCAGCGCCTTCGAGAGACATCTGAATTGCTTTCAGATTCGCTGTCGTTATTGGCGGACGGCCATCCTCGACTTCGGCGCGGCTAACTGTCGCCACACCGACATATCGCTGCATGGGCAAGGTCCTTTGCGCTCCAACGGATCAGCGCACGAGCGGCTCGAATTTGTGCGCCTGTGATTTCATTGTTATCATTTGATTTCAAATTGCTCATTTCCAATTTGTCTGATACGGTAAGTTTGCCTGAATCCAGGTTCAGGCGGCTGCACCCGGTGCTAGGAACACCAAGTACAGCCTGACCACAACCAAGCTGGATGGAGTTCGGATCATGGCTGATTCCGACATTAGCAGAACTTTGCCGTCAATCACGCAGGGAAACCTCCTGCGGTTCACAGAACGCTTCCTTTCCGACAAGGCAGCCGAACAGGCCCGCAGCAATGCCGGCGACATCGATCCGGTGCTAGCGAAATGGGACGAATGGTTCGTTGCCAATTCCGACTTGGCCCGCCTGTGTCGTGTGCAGCAGCACCTCGAAACGGAGCTGATGCGCAATTGCGCCAGTCCCGTCGTGGAAATTCCTCTGCCCGGCAGCAAAGATCTGTTCCTCGCGCATACGGAGGACGAGATCGATGCCGTGCTGAAAGGCGAGGAACTCGACAGTGAGAGGAACCGCGCAAAGGAGCAACTGCGCACCCGCTGCTCTGCATGGAACGCTGCCGACGAGATCGTGGGCTACAGCCGTGCCAAGAAAACGGAGGAAGAGGCTTCCGATGTCGAATTCCGGCTGGTCGAGGAATTGTGGGCCATGCCGGCGCAATCGGTTTTGGCGGCTGCAGGCAAGGTGCATTCGATAGTGCGGCACGGCGCGCCCAAGGTGGACATTGACGACTTCCCTTGGCCGGCAATGCGGTTGCTGCTGGCCGATCTGCTTGTCATGAGTGGCGCGGCTCCTTTCACTCCCGCGGCTTGCCAATAAGATCCTCGAACGTGACCCCGAGCGCCGTGGCAAGCGTCGCGACAGTCTTCAGCTTCGGGAATGCTTCCGGCATTCGAGGTTACTGATCGACGTCCGGTCCATTCCGGCGCGGGCGGCAAGCTCCTCTTGGTTCCACCCGCGCTTACTCCTCAACCGTTTCAGATTTGCAGCGAAATATTCATAGCTTTCCATTCCCGAAGTTATTGCGTTTTGTAGAGCATTCCACTACGGAGAATACTCTACAAAACGCAGTCGGCCAAACCTTCGAAGCGAAATCGTTTGCTTCGCGGCAGGGAAAGCTGCGCGGCGAAGAATGCCTTTGCCATCCGGAGTTCACTGTCAAAACAATAAGGGAACCTCGAAATGCCATTGTACTCTCAATTCCGTTCAACCGCGTTTACTGTGGCTCTCGCCGCAACGGTGTGGATCGGCCCCTTTGTGGCTGCGGTTACCGCGCAGGAACTGCGCGTTGCGACATCCTATAAACTGATGACGCTCGACCCGCATTTTGCCGACCTCAACGAAAACACGTCGTTGCTCTCTCACATCTATGAACGGCTCGTCTATCAGGATGCGCAATTGAACCCGCAGCCAGGACTCGCGACCTCCTGGCGGCAGGTGTCGGATAAGCAATGGGAGTTCAAGCTTAGGGAGAACGTACGCTTTCATGATGGCTCGGCGTTCACGGCAGCGGACGTTATCTATACGATCGAGCGCATCCGTGACTTTCTCAAGCCGCCGACCAGCGCCTTCCGGCCCTACACGCAGTCGATCACGTCTGTCACCGCGCCCGATCCACTCACCGTCGTGATCGAGACCAGCGAAAGCGCGCCCACGCTGCCTCTTTCGATGTCGTCAATATTCATCATGCCGAAGAAGGAGGATGGCTTCGTGACGACCGAGGCGCTGAATGCCGGAACCTTGCCGGTCGGGACGGGGCCGTACAAATTCGACTCCTGGCAGTCGGGCGAGCAGATCAGGCTTGTACGAAACGACGATTACTGGGGCGGGAGGCCCGTCTGGCAGGACGTGACGTTCCGTGTGATCGAAAGCCCGGCCGCGCGTGTGGCGGCGCTAACGGCTGGCGATGTCGATCTCGCCGACTACGTCCCGGCTCGCGACGTCGAAGCGCTGAAGAGCCGCGGGTTGAATGTCGCAAGCACCAGCGCTGCACGCTCCAACTTCCTTCAGTTCGACATGAGCCGGGACAAGCTTCCGGGGTAACGGACAAGTCAGGAAATCCGATAGCGAACCCTTTCCGGGACAAGCGGGTCCGACAGGCACTGGAGATGGCCACCGACAGGCCGTTCATCGTCGAAAAAATCCTGCTCGGATACGGCACGGCCGCGGCACAACTCTTTCCGCCCGACCTTCCCGGCACGTCCGCCAAGCTTACGGTGGAGCCGCCGGATTATGACGGCGCAAAGGCTCTGCTTGCGGAGGCGGGTTTTCCGGACGGTTTCAATCTTGTCCTCGGCGGGCCATCGGGCCGATATCCGGGCGACGGCGAATCCTTGCAGGCGATCGCGCAGAACTGGGCCAGGATCGGCGTCGGGGTCAGGCCGGTCGCGGCTCCGTTCTCCGTCTTCATGACGCAGCGCTCGAACGGCGAGTATCCCGCTTGGTACATCGGCTGCTCGGGGAAACGGTGACGCTTTGCCTCGACGCCGTGCTCGCCTCACCGAATGCGGAGCGTGGGAGTGGTTCGACAAACTGGGGCGGCTACGCGAATCCGGCCTTCGAAGAAATGCTGGCGAGCGCCAAGGCGATCCCGGAAGGCCCGGAACGGAACGAAGCGCTGGCACGGGCGACGGAATTCGTCATGGCCGACTACCCGATGCTGCCGCTCTACCACTTCCATCTCATCACCGGTTATGGCCCGGCCGTCTCTTCCTACACGGTGCATCCGCGCGGATGGACGACGGCCATGCAGGCCGTGCCGGCGGCAGAGTAGGGGGGGCGGTGCCATGCTGGCCGTCATCACAGGAAGGCTATCTGAGGCCTTCCTTCTTCTCTTCGTCATGTCGTTAATCGGGTTCGTCGGGATCCATAGTGTCGGCAACCCCGTCTATAACATGGTCAACATCGAAACCGCGACGGCGGAGGACATCCGGCGGGCGACGATCGCGCTCGGCCTGGATCAGCCCGTCTGGCGACAATACCTTCTTTTTATCGGAAACGTCGCCAGCGGAAATTTCGGGAGATCGTACATCTACCACCTGCCGGCCTTCGGCCTGGTGATGAGCAAGCTTCCCGCGACGCTTGAACTGGCGGCGATCGCCATGCTGATCGCGGCGCCGGCCGGGACGCTGCTCGGGCTCATTGCCGGGCGCAGGCAGGGAAGGGCTGTCGACCGAACGATCCTCAACGGGAGCGTGTTCGCGCTGAGCATTCCGTCGTTCTGGTTGAGCATGGTGTTGATTGTGCTCGGCGCGATCCTTGTCGGCTGGTTCCCCGCGGGTGGCAGAGGACCCACGGTGACACTGCTGGGATATGACTGGAGCTTTCTGACGCTCGCCGGGCTGAAGCAGCTCACGCTGCCTGCCCTGGCGCTTGCCATCCCGAACATCGCCCTGATCGCACGACTGGCGCGGTCGGGCACGATCGAGGTCGAGGCGCTGGATTTCACCCGGTTTTGCCGCGCCAAGGGGCTCTCGTCCCGGCGTATCCTCCTCCGGCACACCTTGCCGAACATCAGCATCCCGATCGTGACGATCGTCGGCATGCAGTTCGGCGGCATGCTCGCCTTCGCCGTCGTGGTGGAGTCGATCTTCGCCTGGCCCGGCGTCGGCAAGCTGCTGATCGACTCGATCCAGCTTCTCGACCGTCCCGTCGTGATGGCGACGCTGACGTTCATATCCGTCGCCTTCATCGGGCTGAATGCCCTCGTCGATCTGTTCTACGCCGTGCTCGACCCGCGCGTGCGTCTCTCCGCATGAGAAGGGAAGCCCCATGAAAGCAGAAACGATCCGCGCACGATGGCCGCGTCCGAAGAGATATGGCATTACCTTCTCGAAATGCTTGCTGGCCACCTATATCCTGCTTGCGGTGGCGGCGCCGCTAATCGCGCCGCAGAACCCGTATGACCCTTTGCAAATCTATGGCTGGGAGGCGTCCTCTCCTCCGGGCGCAGCAGGGACCGGCGGCTACATCTACCTGCTCGGGACAGACGGTCTCGGGCGGGATATCGCCAGCACCATTCTCTACGGTCTGCGCATAAGCCTGGTCGTCTCGATCACCAGCGCCGTCGTCGCGGCGGCGATCGGCCTTACCGCAGGTGTCTGCGCCGCATGGTCCGGCGGGTGGATCGACGCCGCCATCATGCGGCTGGTCGACCTGCAACTCAGCCTCCCGACGATCCTGGTCGCGCTCATCGCCATCGTTACGCTCGGCCCCGGTATCGATCGGATCATCCTGGCGCTCATCATCGCCCAGTGGGCGACTTACGCGAGGATGGCGCGCGGGGTGGCGCTGAGCGAGATCGGCAAGCCATATCTCGACGCCGCACGTTTGCTGCGGCTGCCGGCATGGAGGATCATCTTCAGGCATCTCCTTCCCAACAGCATAGCTCCCGCCGTGACGCTGATTCCGATCGAACTGGGACATGCGGTGGCGCTGGAAGCGACCCTGTCGTTCCTCGGCCTCGGCGTTCCGATCGACAAGCCATCCCTCGGATCGACGGTGGCGAACGGGTTCCAGTATCTCATGACCGGTCAATACTGGATCAGTCTGTTCCCCGGCCTCGCGCTGTTCGGGCTGATCGCAAGCATCAATTTCGTCGGCGAAGACGTACGGCGCCGTCTCGACCCAAGGAACCGTTCGTTATGATGTCAGAATTCAAACGAGTCCCGCTTCTCGAGGTCAGCAATCTCACCCTGAAACACCATGCCTCGACCGGACCGACGACGATCCTGCGGGATGTCAGCCTTGAACTCGGACGCGGCGAAATCCTCGGCGTCATCGGCGAATCCGGCGCCGGCAAGTCGACTTTGGGAAACGCCATTCTCGGCCAGCTCGCACCGGGGCTTGAGCGAACCGCCGGCGCTATCCGTTTCGAAGGAAAGGCACTCGGCGACAAGGATGGACGACAACGAGACGGCATACGGGGACGCAGGATATCCGCCATCTTTCAGGATCACACGGCTTCGCTCGACCCGCTGATGACCATTGGTGCGCAGATAGAGGAAACGATACGCGCGGCTCGCGGGAATGCCTCGAGGCGGCAGGCTCGTGAGCACGCCCTCGCCCTGTTGTCCCGCGTCGGCATCCCCGATCCGGATGCGAGGTATCATAGCTATCCGCACCAGTTCTCCGGAGGTCAGCGGCAGCGCGCCGTAATCGCTATCGCACTTGCAAGCGATCCGGATGTCATCATCGCCGATGAGCCGACCTCCGCCCTCGACGCGACGGTCCAGAAACAGATCCTTGGGTTGCTTCGCGGTCTCGTTGACGAGACGCATGTGTCCATCGTTCTCGTCACGCATGACATGGGCGTGATCGCGGAGATCGCCGACAGAGTTCTCGTCATGAGAAACGGCGAGGTCGTGGAGCAGGATGCAACGGCAATTGTTCTCGATTCTCCCCGGAATGACTACACGCGAAGCCTGCTCGCGGCCGTACCACGGCTGCGCATCTCCCCACCCGAAATGTCTGACGCCACAGGTGGGGACGCAGGGGCCTCGCCGTGCGGGTGTGCCCCCGGATCGCATGAGGCTGCTCCTATCCTCGTGGCACAAGGCGTTACGAAGGCCTTTGCGGTTCCTGGCTTTGCGCACTGGTTTTCCAGGAACAATGCCAAACCAGCGTTGCAGGATGTGTCGGTCCGGTTGGGCCGCGGCGCAATCACGGGGATCGTCGGCGAAAGCGGAAGCGGAAAGACGACCATCGGCCGGATTGTCGCGGGTCTGGAGACGGCCGGCGAAGGGAAGATCGAGATCGACGGCGCCGTGTTCGATATCTCACGGCCGAGACGACGCAGCGGCCTGCTCGGCCGGGTTCAGATGATCTTCCAGGACCCGGCGGTGTCCCTCAACCCGAGAATGACCATCCGTGAGACCCTGGAGGAGAGCGTCCGATACGGTGCCAAACGCGAGAGCGGCCCGGTCATGCCCGACGCGGGTGCGATGATCGATCGACTGGGATTGGCGCGTGCCCTCATGGAACGCTACCCGCATCAACTCTCCGGCGGGCAGAAGCAGCGTGTATGCATTGCCCGCGCACTTCTTGCCAGGCCGCAGATCATCGTGGCAGACGAGCCCACCTCCGCACTCGATGTCTCCGTGCAGGCGGAGATCGTCTCACTCCTGAAGGAGAGCATCGCCGAGGAGGGGATATCGATGTTGTTCATCTCGCACGATCTCGCGCTCGTGCAGGACCTCTGCCGCGCGATCTACATCTTCAAGGACGGCAGGGTCGAGGACTTCGGTTCCCCGGATTTCATCTTTCTGCAATCACGAAATCCGTACACCCGCAGCCTGATCGATGCACGTTCCCTGCGGTTCACGCACTAAACGCGTCGGCGAATCTCTTCCAGGAAGGAGTAGCCGGCAACAGCTTTCTTGCACCTTAGCTGAAACGAGCGGCAGACCGACGCCGTAGAAAGGTAAATCATGAGTGACACATTCAGACTGGCTGTAACTGGTCAATCCCTCATCAAGCACGATACCCGCGGCATCGATATCCCGGCATTTCAGCAGGTGCAGGAGGTGCTCCGGCAAGCCGATCTCGCTTTCACCAATTTCGAAGGGACAATTCTCGGACGCCATGGCGGATGGCCTCTCAAAGGATCGTTCTTCGGCAGCAGTGGACCCGTTGTCCTCGACGCGCTCCGGTCTATGGGGTTTCAGGCGCTTTCGTTGTCTAACAACCATGCCTTCGATCTCGGTCCGTCCGGTGTTCTGTCAACACTGGAAGAGGTGGAACAGCGCGGCTTTCTCCATGCCGGTCTCGGCCGAAACCATACCGAAGCCGCTCGCGCGGCAACCGGGACGTTCGGCGGCAGACGCGTGGCGATCGTTGCCATGGACGGCGGTCCCGGCCCGGATTTCATGTATGCCACGGACGGAACCGATAGCCGGCCCGAGCGCCCGGGTGTGAACCGGCTCCGGCTCACCCAGGTGATCGAGGTTGATGATGAGGCATTCAGACGACTGAATGATCTGCGCGAGAAAGTCGGCTACACGACGATGGACCTTACAAACGACAGCCAGCCCGATGACCCGCCGCACATCGAGCTGGAAGCGGAAATGGGCATTGCCCGCGCGATCTTCCGCCGATCTGACAGGTTCGGACGCGGCGTCAGGGTCGACAAGAAGGACATGGCGCGAAATCTCGCGGCGATCACGTCAGCCGCGCAAGAGGGATGCCTCGTCATCGCCTACCTGCATCACCATCATTGGGCATCGGATTGGTATCAGGTCCCTGACTGGGGCGGGTCTATCGCGAAGCAATGCATCGATGCCGGTGCATCGATGTTCCTCAGCCATGGCGCTCCTGTCCTTCAGCCGGTCGAGATTTATCGCGGCCGGCCGATCTTCTACAGCCTGGGCAATTTCGTATTCCATGTTCGTTCCGAGGGATCGTTGTGGACGGCGTCGGAAATCTGGCAAAGCGTCATCGGATCATGCCAGTTTGATTCCCGGAACGAACTGGTCGATATGACATTTGTCCCGATTGTCATTGCCGCCGGCAAAGCATCTGCGGATGGCCGTTCGGGAGACCTTCTGGTTCCTCAACGCGCGACAGGAAAAGTTGCCGAAGAGATACTGCATCGATTCAGTGAGCAGTCCCGTCAGGTTGGGACCAACATCACTGTCTCCGACGGGATTGGCTCCGTAAAGCTGGGGTGATGAGGAGCTGGTTTACTGGGTCCTGAATTCGGCGAGCTACAGAGTAATTGGCTGGCAACTTCTCATTGTGAAGCTGGACGTCATTCCTCTGTCGGCGCAGCATTCTTCTGTTTCCGGGAAGGTCTGTTTGCCTTCTCGGATTTCAACAGGTCCGCAGCCTCGATCCCAAGAACCTGTGCCAGGGTGTCTACGGTATCTATGGTGGGGCTATAGACGCGACGCTCCAGCGAACTGATGTAGCCGCGATCGAGGTTGGCGAGGGCTGCCAACCCCTCTTGCGAGAGGCCTTTCTCATTTCGCCGGTTTCTAAGATTACGCGCAAATATATCTCTTATTTCCATACGGATATGATGCGCACTGTCGTATATTCATCTACGGAGTATTCTCTACAAAATCCGTCGACGCCCGGTTCTTTGCTGGGTGTCTTGACGCCAAGTTTTATTGTCTGGCTCGAGGGTCCGTGACCTGAAAAGGCTTAGCATGAGAACGGGTAACAGGACGATAAAGGCCACCTTATGGAAAGGAGGAGCAAGTTCTGAACAAAAGCGGGAGGCCTCATATCATGAGGGGATGAATGAACGAGGCATGCCATGGCAGGCGCGGAGAAGATGACGATCGCGATCACCCCCGAAATGGAGAGGATCGTGCGCGATGCCGTTGAGGCCGGGGATTACGCGTCCACCAGCGAAGTGATTGGGGAGGCCCTGCGCGAATGGACGGACCGACGCGACCCGCCCGGCTATACGATCGAGGAACTTCGGGATCTCGTTCGCGAAGGCGACAAGAGCGGGCCGAGCGCGAGGGAAAGCATGGCGGATGTGAAGGTTGAGGCGCGGCGCCGTTTGAGGCTGCCGGCGCGCGGCTGATTGTGCCGCCGATCATTCGTGCGGGGCATCTTGCCCGAGGGCTCTATCGAGCGCGGCGCTTGGGCCAGGATATCGTTTTGTAGAGATGCTTGCCGGAAATTCGTGACGGATGAAGGCGGCACCTAAGGGCCGCCAAAGATTATTCCTCCAGCCAATCGCGAGCGATCTTCAGATGCGGATCGATATCGGCTGTCTGGACCTGCGCCCAGCAATCGACGGTCTCGCCTTCATAGCCGATCGGTCGTTCCATGACGGAATCGGACGAAGGATCAGTGTCGGACTCATCGTAGCAGATCACGCAAACGTTGTCGGCATCACACCGGACGGAATGAACGGCCCCGTCGGTCATGTCGACCATAACGAGCCGGGGAACGAGGTCGAGCGAACGAGCCGCCGAGACGATGGCATTCTGCTCGGTGTCATCGAAGCAAACGAAGGGCCTTTCATAGCCCGCATCCGCAGCCAGGGCCTTAGCCTTGTCGTAGTGGATGCCATAGGCGCAGTCCTTGTCTGATACCGTGACGGTAAACATAGGCATATCGGGGATACCTGAAGCGTTGTGGCACGCGACCGCAATATTCATGGTTCTCATAAAACAGCTCCTTGACTTGTTGGGAGTGGGGATGATGAGGGGAGGAGAAAAAGAAGGGACGGCCTGATGGGACCGTCCCTACTAATGGAAGATCACGCGGCGACGAGCTGCCTCGCCAGTGCCACTTCCACCGAATCTCCGTCCTGGTTCAGGGCGTCGAGCCCGGATTCCGGCACGTCGCCCGACGTGCTTTGCGAGACGAGGATCTTCCTGGCCATCAGCGCCAGGCACGTCATTTGCGACGTGCCGGCATAACCGAGATAGATCACCTTCACGGGCAGCTTCTGGCCGATACGCCATGACCGACGGGAGGCCTGCTGAAGCGTGTATGTGTTGTAGCCGGACTGCATGAACACGATCGTCGGAAACTCCAGAAGATCGAGCCCGGTCTTGACCAGATCGGGATTGGTGAGAAGTACGTCGATGCCCCGGTCGAGTTGCTCGGCGATCCAGTCCTCCCGCCGTGATGTCTCCACGCTTGCGCGCAGCACCGCGACCTTCAGGCCTTCCTGTTCGAGCAGCGACTTCAGCCTCGACGTGGTATCCCGCGTCCCGGTATAGACGGTGTAGGCGAGCACCTTGTGGCCTTCGGCTTTTTCTGCCTTGCAGATGTCGATCAGTTCCCTTTCCTTCGGCATGATCTCCAGATCGGAGAACTGCGCAGCGGTGAAGGCGATCAGATTCCGCGTGCGCGGATGCTTGACTGCCTCAGTGCGGAAGCATGTGTCCGGCCAGGCCAGAAGCACATTGAGGACGACGCCGAGCAGCGTCGTGTCGCGACGGGCGAGAGCCTGCTTCAGCTCCGCCGTGAGAGTCCCTGCCAGATCGCGATAGGCCGCGGCCTGATCAGGGTCCATGAGCACCTCACGGAACTCTTCGTCATAAGGCGGCAACACGTTGCCGCCAATGTCCTTCAGCTTGAGGAACACGGTGAAGGGAAGAACGCAGCGCAGGATGCCCTTGGGGCCGAAGCCCGGAGCCTTGACCGTGCGGACCGTGATCTTGGTGCCGCGGGCGGTCTTGTGGGCCGCGCCGTTGCTCTCGGAATAGATGTCCTTCAGGACACCGTGGTCGCGCATGAACGCCATGCTGGCCGCGGTCATGCTGCCGGCCTTGCCGGGCCGGTAGCCGTCTTCGATCATGCGTCCGGTCAACGTCCGGAAGAGGAGTGCGAACAAGTCGTCCGCATAGCCGCCCATCAGCGTGCCGGTGAGCAGGATGGTCTTACGCGCCTTGGCGGCGAGCACACCCATTGCCTGTCCCTGCGCCGAACCTGGCCCCTTGTATTCATGGCCTTCGTCGCAGATGAGGAGGTCGAAGAAGCCCTGCGGCAGATATCTCTTGATATATTCTGAGGGCTGGTATCCGCCTTCACCGAAGCCGAACTCCAGATTGGCCATGGCGCGTTCCATGCGTTGGGCCTGGCGGTCGGAGAAGACAAGCTCGCCGTTGGCATCCATCAGGTTGATGAACTCGTGGATGTTGTCGCCGAGCAGGGAGACCAGGAAGGATTCGCCGAACTGCTTCATCAACCGCTGCGCGGTCGCTTCTCCGATGGTGGGAATACGCTTCAGCGCCTTGGCCACCGCCGAAGACTGGTCGGCTCCGGAGGGGCTGCGCGGGCGCATCAGCGTCCAGAGTGCTGAGGCGCAATGGCCGCATTTGCGACGAAACTCCTCGGCTTCAAGCTCGACCGTGCTGATCGGCTCGCCGTCGAGGTCGGTGATGACCTGACCGCAATGCGGGCATGAACCGATGAAGCCATCGGGAACGTGGCGCCGGACGAAAGCGGGTCTCCAATGGAAACCCATTCGCATCCGGACGCGGCCGAGGACGAAGAACTCCTGTCCCGTGGCGGGAACGCCGAGCTGCGCGCGCAGCGTCAGGAGCTTCATCAGTGTATCCGGGCCGTTGAGGACCCAGACCCTGGCCCCGGGTACGGTTTCGAGGATTTCGCGGCGCCATTTGTAGACGAGGTGCGGCGGCGACAGGACGAGCGAGCGGCGATATCCCTCGGCATAGAGGACGGCAGCGACGGCGGTTGCCATCAAAGTTTTGCCGGTTCCCATTTCGGCATTGATGATCGCGGCGCGTTCGCCCTGGTTGATCAGCAACTCGGCGACCGCGTGGATGACTTCGGCCTGAGCGTCGAAGGGCCGGCGCTTGAGGCCGTCAAGGACGGCCTGCCGGTGGGGTCTTGCCTGTCCGGTGTAGACGGGCGGATTGGACCGATTGAGGGATTCCAGCAGATCGTCGCCGAATTCGCCGACAAAATCCGTCAGGCTGACGGAAAGCGGGTCGCGTTCCTCGGTGAGAAGTTCGCCGTCGACAGGAGCGTCGAGCGTGGTGTCGAGATCGGACATGGTGATGCTCCATAAAAGAACAGGGCACGCACCGACCCCTGCGGGGCGATGGACATGCCCCAGGGGGTGAAAAGGATGGGAAGAGAGAGGCGGCGTTCAGCCGTGGATGATGTTCAGTGCCGTTGAGGCGACATCAGCGTGGTGATGCTGCGGCTGCTGTCAGTGATGATCCAGAGCGTCAGGTCCGGTTCGATCTCGTAGATCGAGAACAGCCTTTCTTCTCCGGTTGCGACGGCGTTGTCGTTGTCCTGCCAGCCTGCGTCGTACTGATCGCCCCAATCACATTTGAGATGGCGGCGAAGATAAGGGGCCGGGTCGAGCCGGCCACGTTCAACCAGATCGGCGATGCTGGTCGTGAAGGCAATCTGGCCGGCTGGAAACTTCGGCTGCGGCAGTTGCGAAAGACTTTCAAGTATCGCGGCCTGGTTCCTGGCTTGAGGCCATGCCCCCTGAAGTTCAGGACGCCGAATTTGAATGGTTGCTTGCGCGGGTCTGTACCTGTGTATTCGGATGCCATGATGGACGCTCCTTCGGTGAGAAGCGGAGTCACGACGCCCATCGGGGCGACATGACCCCGTTGGGTGGATGAGGATTGATGCAGGTTCAGCGTTCGGACGACATGCGGACGTGCGTTGCGCTGCGATCAGCCAGAGTGAGGATCGAGATCGCCAGTTCGCGATGCACGATGTAGAAGGATTCCAGGGCGCCGCCTGACTGCAATGCGGCATTGTTCTCCTGCCATTTGTAGTCGGCCACCTCGCCCCAGTCGCCGCGCATGTGGCGCAGATAGTAGGGCAGCGGGTCGAGTCGGCCTTCGTCCATGGTCTGCTGGATCTTTTCGCTGAAGATCAGCGCGCCGATCTCGAACAGCCGGGGCGGGCCTTTGGCGTTGGATGCCATGTGAACACCTCCATTGAGATTAAGAGAAGCCGCCGTTCGGTCGGAACGACAGGGGCGGCGGGGAAAGCATCAGCGGATGGTGAGCACCTGGCCCCGTGTCGGGGAGCCTGGTGTCATGTCCCATGCCCTGATGATGGGGACAAACCTGTCGGTGAGGATGCGGACTTCGGCGAGGGAGCCGTCGTCGCGCTCGGTATATTCCATGGTCTGGGACTTTTCCTTGTGGGTGTCGCCCTTGACGATCATGACCTTGCCGGACGGCGATCGCACGACGCCGGAGATCGCACCGGCGGCGAGCGCCAGGGCGAGATGCCATTGAGACAGGGCGCGCGCCGGCGGCCGCAACGATTGCTGCGAGGCGCCGAGATGCGTGTCGAGCGAAGGCCAGAGTCCTTGCAGGCGATGGATCTCGGCGGCGAATTGCTCCGGCTCGATCGAGACGCGGTGGAACTGCTCCGGTTCGGCCTGCACTGCCGGAACAGTGTACGGATCGAACGGCCATTCGGCCGGCAGTTCCTCCGCTTCGATTTCCCCCGCACCGACCTGTAACAGACGGTCGCGGGCGGATTTGGCGGCGGCGTTGACCAGTTCACGCTGGCGAACGCGCTTGCCGAAGATCACCACCTGCTTGAACTGCGTTTCCACTCCACGGTAGACGCGCAATCCGGTAAAGTGGCGGGTGAGCCAGCCGACCACCTCGTCGTCGAGCGTGTAGTGCGGGATGATGAAGACGAGCACGCCGCCATATTGAAGGAGCGGCAGGCTGCGCTGGTAGAAAAGCTTTTCCAGCCTCGGGCGGCCCTGGATCTGGTGGCGGTAGAGGCCATTGTCGTCCTTCGGGAGATCGCCATAGGGCGGGTTGAGCCAGAGAAGGCCGAACGACTGCCTGGAAATCAACGTGTCCATCAGGTCGCCATGGATGCAATGATCCACAAGACCGCGGGCGTGCCTGGCGCGCTCGGCGTCGAATTCAACGGCATAGGCGGAAACCAGATCGCGGCCGAGAACGTGAGCGGCTTCGGCAACGGCGACACCTTCGCCGGCGCAGGGGTCGATGATGTTCATCGGTCCCTCTGCCGGCACGAGGGCGGCAAGGGCCCGCTCGAGCGTCGGTTCATCGGTGGGAAAGTAGCCGTTTCGCGCGAAATTCCGCGCAAGCCGGGGGAACATGAGAGCCATGGGAAACTCCTGGTTCTGATGGAAGGAAAAGGAGGACGCACAACAAGCGCGTCCTGGGGGAGGTGAGGCAGGAGGTCAGGCGGCGCGGCGAAGCGGCTGGGCCGAAACCATGTCATGCGGAGAGGTCGTGAGCGTGCCGCCACGAATGAGGTCACCGAGCGCGTCGGTGAGCATGGGAACGTCGATGGCCAGTTGATGCGCTTCGAGCGGACCGAGAGACTTGGGAAGGCGCGTAAGCATGACCTTCTCCTGCAGCAGTTCCATCACGGCATCGCGCCAGTGATCGAGCAGCGGAAGCGGGCAGGTGTCCCGCACCAGCGTCCATAGCCGGTCGTATCGCGCCGGGTCATTTCGACGCAGCAGCGCAAGCGCCCTGGCGTTGGCCTTGTCGGGCTTGACGCAGCGCCGGTCGAACAGCCACAGATTGATGATCGAGCCGAACAGCGTACGCCGGAAGACGCGCGTCGCGCGCTTTTCCAGCCGGTCGACACCGCCGACGGAGATCAGGCTGACATTGCCCTGTCCGTCATCGATGTTGAGTTCATTGAGACCTTCCTCACTATTGCCGAGGGTGAGCCGGGCGAGAAACTGCTGGATCGCGGTGTCGCGCGCCCAGACGGAGAGGAAGACGAGAGTGCCGTTGTCGTCGGTGACGCAGCCATCGGCCATCATGTCGGAGCATTCGGCGATGCGAAAGAGCGAATGGGAAGAGAGTGCTTCGGGCATAGTAATGTCCTTCGAACAGGAGAAGGGCAGCACCGCCCGTCGGGACGATGCTGCGCCCCAGTGGGTTGTTGGATGAAGGGCCTTCAGGCAGCGACTGCCTGTTTACCGAAACGCCGTTGAAGAGCCGACGGTGTGGGTATGGGCTGGCCGGCATGATGGGCGCGAACGCGATCACGCCATTCGGACGATTTCTCCGGCGCCATCTCCAGATAGCGAAGCGGGCAGGAGTAGTAATAAGGATGAGCCGCTTCTTCGAGCGTCTTGTATCCCCACCAGCCGCTTGATTGGCCGAGCAATGTGCAGCCGATGATGGCGGTGGTTTGCTCGCAGACAGGTTTCGAGGTGTCCGGTTCTTTCGGAGTGAAGCGGATCACCGACCAGAGCACGTCTTCGCGGATAGCGTAGGCGACGGTTTCGTAGCGGTCGGTTTCGGTTTCACCCGGTTGAACCAATTCTTCGATAAGCGCCTCGCGGCTCCAGTTTGAAAATATCCAGCCCATGAGGGGTCTCCTGGCAAAAATTGCCGGAGTCCTCCCCATCGGGGCAGGAACCCCGGCGGGTGGCGGAACGTCGAATGATCGACAGGCGAAATCAGGGCTGGCGGTGCCAGTCCTGCGTGAGCGGCGCGAAGGTGTAACCCAACGCATTGAGCCGGTCCCTCTGCTCGCGCAGCAGGCGCCGGTCCACGGTGGCGTCCAGCTTGACGATATCGCCAAGCGGCCAGAGCGTGCCGAACAGAACCGCATCGTCGGCATCGGAAGATGTCTTCGAGGCGGGGGCTGCGGGCTCGGCGCCGAACGGCGTCGTGTCGACCAGGGGATCGCGGGGGCTGCGTGCCTTCGTCGGGGACGGTGCCCTGGCGGCAGGCGCGGGCGCCGGCGTTTCCTCATCGATCGGATCGACTTCGTGCGGAGAGAGGTTTCTCGCGTCGTCGCCGCTGAGCGTGTCGGCATTCGAGAGCGTCATTCCGCCCAGATGGGCGCGGATCTCGATGACCATCCGCCCGTTGGCCGTATTGTCCGTCGTCGAATGATTTGAGACTTTTTGGGCTTTGGAAGAATGGAGTTTCCGGCTCGGTCTGCGGGTTGATTTAAGCTGCTTTGGCCTGGTGGTTCAAGCGGCGCTGTTTGATGGTGTCTCGTTTGATCCTTTCGCGTTCGAGCAGGATGGTCTGACCGCGCCCGAAGTAGACTTCGGCCGGGGTGAGATTGTCGAGGCTCTCGTGATATCGGCGATGATTGTAGTGCTCGACGAAGGCCGCGATCTGCGCTTCTAGGTCTTCCTGGAAGAAGTAGTTTTCGAGCAGGATGCGGTTCTTGAGTGTTTGGTGCCAACGCTCGATCTTGCCCTGCGTTTGCGGATGGCCGGGAGCACCGTGGACCTGGTCGATCTTGTATTTCTCCAGCCATTCACCGAGATCGGAGGCGACGTAACACGGGCCGTTGTCGGACAGCAGGCGTGGCCGGTGCTCGACCTTGACCTTGTCGCAGCCTGATGCGGCCAATGCCAGATCGAGCGTGTCGGTGACGTCATCGACTTTCATGCCGGTGCACAGCTTCCAGGCGATGACGTAACGGGAATAGTCGTCGAGAATGGTAGACAGGTAGAACCATCCCCAGCCAATGACCTTCAGATAGGTGAAGTCGGTTTGCCATATCTCGTTCGGCCGCGTGGTCTTGTCCTTGAACTCGTCGTTGGCCTTGATGACGATATAGGCAGGCGACGTAATCAGGTCATGGGCCTTGAGCAGGCGATAGACCGAAGCCTCTGACACAAAATAGCTTTCCGTGTCGGTGAACTTCACCGCCAGTTCGCGTGGCGAAAGATCGGCATGATCCAGCGCCATGGTGATGATCCGGTCCCTGACATCGTCGGGAATGCGGTTCCACACCCGTGATGGCGCAGACGTCCGGTCTTCCAGACCTTCGACGCCATGGGTCTGGAAGCGATCATACCAGCGGTAGAAGGTCGGCCTTGGGATGCCGAGCTTGTCGAGGGTTTGCCTGGCCGACAGGTGCGCCTGCTCAACGAGCCGGATGATCTCAAGCTTTTCGGTAGCGGGATATCTCATTCCTCGTCGCCCCCATCCCCGATCATGCTTTTTTTGAGCAGGCGGTTCTCCAGGGTGAGATCGGCCAGCGCCTCTTTCAGGTCGCGGCTCTCCTTGCGCAGAGCCTTTACCTCGTCACTGGTCGCCGAGCGGGCGGTGTCGCCTGCAAGGCGCTTCTTGCCCGCTTCGAGGAATTCCTTCGACCAGCTATAATACAGGCTTTCGGTGATCCCCTCGCGGCGGCAGATCGCAGCGATGCTGTCTTCGCCACGCAGCCCTTCAAGCACGATGCGGATCTTCTCCTCCGACGAATGATGCTTGCGCGTGGCACGGCGGATGTCCTTGATCGTCTTTTCGGCCGCTGATGTTTGCGGCCCGGTTTTCTGTCTCATCTTCGCTTCCTTTGAATGAGCTACGATGAGCTGAAAATCCTCTCTTCTCAATTAAACCAGTTCTGTCTCAAGGGCGCTGATGTCCGACAGGCGGTGGAAACCCGCACGCATTTTTCAATTCCACTGTCGGTATGGCCACCCGCTTCTATCTCGCGGATGGACGCGTGACGAACCTGGTTATGTTGAGCCAGAAATTATTCTTTGCAAACACGATCGAACAATTTGTCGAACTCGTGAATTCAGCGCAGCCCGTTGCACCAGGTGCCGGGCCGAACAAGGCAGGTCTTGATGCCTTTCTGGCGTCAAACCCCAATGTGATGAATGTGTTCAGAATGCGCGCTGCCGCCAAGGCCCCCGTCAGCTTTGGCAATACGGAGTTCCACGCCGTCCATGTGTTTCGTTACCTGAATGCGGGCGGCGATCTGCATCATGTTCGTTGTCATTGGATACCGCTCGATGGTGTCAAGGGGCAGGATCCCCAAGTTCTCACCCATGAGAGCGTCGACGTGCTGTTCCTTGAACTCAACGAGCGCCTGAAATCCTCCCCGGTTGAGTTCGAACTCGAACTGGAAATCGGAAAGCCCGGCGATCCGACAAATGATGCGACTGCACTCTGGCCGGAAGATCGGCAACGCGTGCGCATCGGCCGCCTGCGCGTGACAGCAACGACCACTGAAGAAGAGATCGGTGATCGCCTCATGAATCACGATCCGACGATGCTCGTCGATGGAATCGAGGCAACGGACGACCCGATTCTGCAGATCCGGCGGGGTGTTTACGAGGCGTCCGCTGCCCAGCGGAGTGGAGGCTGGCAGGCCAATAGAACTCAACTCGCGGGAGGAACGGATGGGACGGCGAAACCTTGACCACATGCGCGCACTCGATACCGCCTGGAACAGAAGGCAATGGTCTGACTATGCAGCACTGCTCGACGACGATCTTGTCGCCTGGAGATCAGGAGATTTCGAATCTCACGGTAAGCAGGAACATGTTCTTCGAGCGCAGCGCTTTTGCGCGGCCTATCCCGCAAGCCGCGTTCAGGAACAATACCTGGATTTCTTTCTGAGCGCGGACGGTCACAAGACCTGCTCGATAGCAGTCCTGTCTGAAATCACGGATGGGAAAGCCCCCGCGTTTGAAATCACCTTCGGCGCAATCTGCACGTGGCGGGATGGTCGCGTCGTGGAGCAGCGCGAATACGTCGATGACCAACTTTTTCAAGAGCATCTTCAACAATACACGCTGACAACGGAGACCAATCATGAGTGACACCATTGCCCCTCTGGAAGCTCGCCTTGCCATGGCCCAGACCGTCACGAACCAGCCGGACGGTCCGGGAAAACGCATTGGCAAGCGTGGTGAGTTGACCATGATCGGAAATGTGCTGCCGGGCGGCGCGGCCCTGTTCCGCGAACGCCTGCCGCAGTTTCAGGCCGAAGCCGGCTACTGGGAGGATCGCGTCGGAACCGTCCAGGACTTCCGTATCCTGCTATTCGACAATGACACCAGGTTTCTTCTTTCGCTAGTCTATGACGGCGACTTCGAGCCCTATCTTGTCGATATCACCACTCAGGCGCACCAGTGGCTCGATTTTTTGGCAACCGATGTGCTGGAAGGCTATCCGGGATTGACCAGCCCTACGGCTACCGAGTGGGTGAAGAGCCTTATGCACCCTGCCGAATTCTTCTATGTCGGCGCCCCGAATTCGAGTGTCCGCGACATCAAGAAGATGGAGAAGCTTTCGAAAGCCGTAAGCGATCTTCTCGACGCGGCTAGTTGATACGATGGCGTCGATACTGAATCTTGCCGATATACAGGGAACGGTCCTGCGCAGCCGGCCTATGCCCTATTTCGGCAGCTACCTCATGTTCACGATCCATGAGGCCAATGCAGTAGGAACCCTTCTGAGACGCCTCATTCCGCATATCACATCCGCGGCTGACTGGAATGCACCGGCAGAGAATGCATGGATCAACATCGTGTTCTCATATGCCGGCCTGCGAAAACTGGTAGGAGATAAGCTTCTGGAGGGCTTTCCGAAGGAGTTCCGACAGGGGATGGCCGCACGTAGCGGCTATCTCGGTGATGTGGGTGTCAATGCACCGGAACATTGGGACTTGCCGCATGGAGGGAACGGATTTGACATCGGCCTTCTGGTCATGGCCGGAAGCCTCGAACTCAAGGATGCCAAGCTTGCCACCGGACGCGAGGCTTTGGACGGGATTCCGGGCGTCGAACTCATCAACCGACTTGATGTCGGCGTGCCGCCGACACTCAGGGAGCATTTTGGATATGTCGACGGGATCAGCCATCCCTTCATCGAGGGACAGGGTGGCAGTCCCTTGTCGGGGCAGGATGTATTGAAACCCGGCGAATTCATACTCGGCTACGAGAATGAACTCGGGAGCGTCGCCTCACTCGATGCTCCGGAAGCTCTATGGCGCAATGGAACGTTCGTCGCGATCCGCAAGATCCGGCAGGACGTTGCCGCATTTCGACGCTTCCTTCACGAGGCAGGCGGAGGAACGACAGAAGGTGCCGAAATGCTTGCGGCAAAAATGATGGGTCGTTGGCGAAGTGGCGCACCTTTGGCCCTGTCACCGGACAAGGATGATCCTGCTCTGGCGCAGGAAAGCTCCCGCAACAACGCATTTTCCTACTACCAGACTGACGCCGAAGGCAGAAATACCCCGGTCGGCAGTCATATTCGTCGGGTCAATCCGCGCGATGCGCTGAAGGACTCACTGACGAATATCCGGCTGCATCGGGTTCTTCGCCGGGGTTTCGCATTCGGTCCATCGCTTCCGGACAATACGATGATCGATGATGGGATCGATCGCGGGATCATGCTGGCCATTATCAATGCCAACCCTGGCAGGCAGTTTGAATTCGTGCAGGCTCAATGGGTAAACGACGGAGATTTCATAACGCAGGGTACGAGAACTGATCCCATCGTAGGAAGGAGGGATCAGGCTGACGATTATCAATATCCGGCGAAACCAGTGCGAAAACGAGTGCAGGGGATCCCTGCCTATACGGCAACACGGGGAGGAGAACATGTATTCTTACCCGGTATCTCGGCGATTCGCTGGGTTGTGGAGCAGTATTTCTGGTAAAAAATTACAGAACTATTCCTGACTTTCCGAAATTTAGTCCTTAAATATGTGAAGGGTGAACGATGAATTTTGATTCAATGACACGCCGTGAAGCGATGTTGTTTGCAAATGCTGTTGCAGCAATCGTTGCATTACCATCGTATGATGCGTTTGCATCAAGCGGCGCGACCGCCTCCAACTCTAACGAAGGAACGACGACAATGGCTTATGTTACCACCAGGGACGGCGTTGAAATCTTCTACAAGGACTGGGGTCCGAAGGACGCACAGCCGATCGTTTTCCATCACGGCTGGCCGTTGTCGTCGGACGACTGGGACGCGCAGATGCTGTTTTTCCTTTCGAAAGGCTATCGCGTCGTCGCCCATGACCGTCGCGGCCACGGGCGCTCCGCCCAGGTGGCGGACGGCCATGACATGGACCACTACGCCGCCGACGCCTTTGCTGTGGTCGAAGCGCTCGACCTGAAGAATGCCGTTCACATCGGTCACTCGACGGGCGGCGGTGAAGTTGCCCGCTACGTAGCCAGACATGGCCAGCCCGCCGGGCGGGTGGCCAAGGCGGTTCTCGTTTCCGCAGTGCCGCCGCTGATGCTGAAGACGGACGCCAACCCGGAAGGTCTGCCGATTGAAGTGTTTGACGGTTTCCGTGCAGCGCTTGCCGCCAACCGCGCCCAGTTCTTCCGCGATGTTCCGGCCGGTCCGTTCTACGGTTTCAACCGCGAGGGCGCCACGGTTCAGGAAGGCGTGATCCAGAACTGGTGGCGTCAGGGCATGATGGGCGGCGCCAAGGCTCATTACGACGGCATCAAGGCCTTCTCCGAAACCGACCAGACGGAAGACCTGAAGGCGATCACCGTTCCGACGCTTGTGCTGCATGGCGAAGACGACCAGATCGTGCCGATTGTGGCTTCGGCGTTGAAATCCTCGAAGCTTCTGCGCAACGGCACGCTCAAGACATATCCCGGCTTCTCGCACGGCATGCTGACCGTCAATGCAGATGTGCTGAATGCCGACCTTCTTGCCTTCGTGAACGAATGATCTGTAAGCTTGGAGTGTTAACGTCGGTCGAAGGCCTGCTTCAAACCTGCTTGTGATCGCTCGAAGCTTAGAACATTTCCAGTGAAATCCGGACTATCGGTGATAGACGGACGTTTTTAGCGCGTAGCCGCCGGTATACCACCGCGGCTCCAATCCCAGGCCGGGCGTGAAGTCCGGCCTATTGCCTTGACGTTACCGACATATTTCGCGTCGAATGATACCGAGGCCATCGTGTGTCTGCCGTCGTAAAAAATTGCCGCCTTATCCCGTCGAAGAAACCGTATCTCGGGATTGAATATCGGACCGTGATCATCTCCGGTTTTACGGAGCAATTCCATCATCCATCACCAACGCAACGAAGGCATTGTGCCAGTTGCTGAGGATCTGCGCGGCATGGAGATCTGAATGCTTCGTGTCGAAGTCATTCCGACGTGACTTTAGGCCTCCGTCCTGTCTTCCGGCCTCGTAAAATGCGGCTGAACCACGTTTTACTTGCCTTAAAAACATAAACGGCTAATCCTCTCGATAATGAAGTGCATTTTGTGCTGGACGCTAAGGGCGTTACGCCGGGGGAGAAAATGCCGATCAGCCTCGTTCCGCGCATGGAAGCGGGAAGCCACCACAATACGATGAGCAATTCGCTGCTTCAGCGCGTACGGGATTTCGACTGGGCGTCATGTCCTGCTGGACCTGTCGAAATTTGGCCTGAGGAATTACGCGCGGTCTGCCGGACCGCACTGCTCTCATCCACTCCAATGGCTGTTCTAATCGGACGAGCGGGCGTTGTACTCCCAAACGATGCGATACGAATCCTGTTTGGACCCGATTATGCTCACGGACTGGGTAAGCCGGTCGCGGAAGTGCTGATCCACAGCGCCCCTTTCGCGCATGATCTGCTGGAACGGGCATTTCGCGGTCATTCGTCACGCTTCCACGATATCCCTCTTCCCCTCAGCGAGGCCGGGAAAGCTCGGCAGGCGTGGTTCGATCTGGAGTTTACTCCGATAATCGATGCCAAGGGCGATGTCCATGGCGCTTTGGTCGTCTGCATTGAAACCACACAGCGCAAGAAAGCGCTGATGGACCTGGAGAGCTCTCGGGAGCGTCTGGACCTTGCTCTGGAATCAGGTGGCGTGGTGGGGGTTTGGGAAATCGATTTCGAGCACGAAACAGTGCGTTCCGACGCCCGGTATGCGCTGCTGCACAATGTCGATCCCGATGTTGCCGCTATCGGAGCACACCGGGATTTATTCATGGCCGGGATCCACCCGGATGACCTCGCTCATGTCATGCAGGCTTTCGACAAAGCCAAAATCGAGGGAATCTATCGCTGCCAGCATCGCGTTGTCGGCAAGACAGGAACACGGTGGATCGTCGCCTCGGGACGAATAAAACACGATGGCAAGGGAAAGCCGCTGACATTTACCGGAACGGCAATCGACGTGACGGAGCAGATCGAAACATCGGCCGCATTGACGGAGAGCGAGAAGCGCTTCCGGACATACGCGGAAACTCTCCCGCACGTAATCTTCGAATGGAACAACACGGGCCGGGCGACGTATGTCAATCGCCGTTGGAACGAATTTACAGGCTGCGATGAGAATGACCCGAGGGTTTGGGATTGGCAGAGCTTTGTTCATCCCGACGAACGTGCTCTGGTTTTGGCCGATTGGACACGGGCACGCGCCACAGAGGACCAATTGTCATTTGAAGCCCGCCATCTTCACGCCTCCGGCCAGTATCGCTGGATGCGGGCAGCGGCACTTCCGATCCGGGATTCCAACGGCGTTATGAGAGGTTGGATCGGTACGCTTACGGACATCCACGAGGAAAAACTTCTTCAGGAAGAACGTGAACTGGTGTCCAGGGAACTCGATCACAGGATCAAGAATTTCTTCGCGGTTACCAGAGGGCTTGTCAACCTCACGGCGCGCGAAAATCACGACGATTCAAGCTTCGTGGAACGAATACAGGGGCGCCTCACCGCGCTTCATCATTCGCACGACCTGATCCGGCAGGATGGAGGGACAGGAGCGCAGCATGGTGACACGCTTCATGCTCTCATACGCCACCTGCTTGCCCCCTATACGGTAGAAGGCTCATCGGAGCATATTGTCGTGGAGGGTGACGACATTTCGCTCCTGGCTCAGGAAGCAACACCATTTGCACTGGTCTTCCACGAACTCGCTACCAATGCAGCAAAATATGGCGCGCTCTCAGCGGCAGACGGTCGGTTAAATGTCTCGTCCAGCTATCTGGACGGCACTTTGACGTTGTTGTGGCGCGAACGAGGCGATATGCGCTCCGAAAATTTAACGCATGGCGGCGGCTTCGGTTCGCGTCTGATCCACATGATCATCGAGCGGCAGATGAACGGACGCTTCGAGCGTAGTGATACTCCGGAAGGCGTGACGATCCTGCTGGAAATACCAAGACCCTGAGCCCACAGCTCATGGCGGAGACCGCATGTCTCTGGAAATTCCTCCGCCCAGCGAAAGCAGCCAGCCGACGGTCCGTAAACGGACCCGTTAACTAAGCGGCTGTTCCAGCTTCTGTTGCTCAAAGGATTTTGATTGGCCGCATCTTCGCACCGGAACGAAGTCAATCACCGCGCGTTGTCTCGACAAGCTCAAGAAAAGGGAGAGGCAACATGGGTCGCGGTATTCTACTCTGGTTCCTGGGGGTGCCGATCCCTCTGATCCTTCTGATCATGCTGTTCTGGCATTAGGAGGTGATCATGGAACGGACCTATCCTGTCGAGACTAATAGTGTCGAATCTGCGCAACCAGCCGTGAGCTGGGGAGCAATATTTGTCGGTGCCCTGGCTGCCAGCACTGTCTCTGTCATCCTGATGCTGATCGGATCCGGCATTGGGCTCACCATCGTTTCGCCCTGGCCTGGTCAGGGCAGCGGCATTACTGCCTTTGCAGCCACGACAGCCGTCGGACTTATCATCGTTCAGTGGGTGTCTGCCGGAGTTGGTGGCTACCTCGCAGGCCGCCTGCGCACAAAATGGGTGGCCGTAAGATCGGATGAGGTGTTCTTTCGCGACACGGTCCACGGCTTCATGGCATGGGCCGTCGCCACCCTGCTCATGTTCGGCGTCCTGGGATCGGGACTGACATCTACGGTAAGCGGCGGCGCTCATGCGGCATCCAATGTTGCCTCCGGCGCGTTAGCGGGCGTATCTGCTGCTGCGGGAAACGACGGAGCCAATGGCTCTCTCGGATACCTTGTCGACAATCTCATGCGTCCAGGTTCGCTTCCCGCCAACACGGAATCTAGTGCCGGGATTGAAAGCCGGGCGCAAATTATCGGCGAGGTGTCCCGGATTCTGACGGAAAGTACTGCCTCCGGCTCAATCGCTGACGACGAGAAAAACTATCTGGCGCAGCTTATTGCCAGCAACACGGGGATATCGGAATCGGATGCCAATAAACGGATCGACGCCGGGCTGACCCGGATCGAGAATGCGAAAACGCAGGCCCGCGAGGCTGCCGATACCGCACGAAAAGCTGGTGCTGCTCTGGCACTGGCAAGTGCCCTCGCGCTTCTCGTCGGCGCTTTCATTGCCAGTGCCGCAGCAGCTCTTGCCGGTCAGCAACGAGATGAGGAAAACAATACCGTAGCGTTGGCATAACCGCTGGCGGTGTCTAGCAATCACAATTGAAGGTCACGGATGCATATGGAGCTCAGGAGTTCTGTGTGCGTCAAACCAATAATCCTGAAACGAGGTGACAAACCATGGCAAAGGAAAAGACACTCGAGGATCTGTTTCATGACACGCTGAAGGATATCTACTACGCCGAGCGCAAGATCCTGAAGGCATTGCCAAAGATGAAAAGGGTGGCGCAGTCGGAAGATTTGAAGGCTGCTTTCGAAAAACACCGCGAGGAGACTGAGGGCCATGTCGAGAGGCTGGTCCAGGTGTTCGAGATCATCGGCAAGGCGGCGAGAGGCAAGACCTGCGACGCGATCGAGGGAATTATCGCCGAAGGCGAAGAGATCATGGAGGAGTACAAGGATACAGCGGCGCTCGACGCCGGCCTGATTTCGTCGGCTCAGGCGGTGGAACACTATGAGATCACCCGCTACGGCACGTTGAAGCGGTGGGCAAAGGAGCTCGGCATGACCGATGCGGCCAAGCTTCTCGACCAGACACTTCAGGAAGAGGCCAAAACGGACGGCGATCTGACGAAGCTTGCCGACGCTTCGGCCAACCAACGCGCCAAGGCCGGGTGATTAGGAAGAAGGGCGCCACTTGGCGCCCTTCTCCATTTGAACAGAGATCACATAAAGGAGCCAACTGTGTCAGCCACCGACAAAGCCGAAAATGCGCGAAAGTCACTCAAGATTCATGACCAGAAGCTCGACGCCGGCCCAGGCGGAGATCTTCATCAGATTGCCGACGACAAGACACCGACCATGACCACCGCGCAGGGCGGGCCGGTTTCGGATGACCTTAATACGCTCAAGGTCGGTGATCGAGGTCCAACGCTGATAGAGGATTTCCATTTCCGTGAGAAGATCTTTCACTTCGATCATGAACGTATTCCCGAACGCGTGGTTCATGCACGGGGCTACGGCGCGCATGGCTATTTCGAGACGACAAAGTCCCTCAGCGAATATACGCGCGCAGACATTTTCCAACGGGTTGGCGAGAAGACGCCAGTCTTCGTCCGTTTTTCCACGGTCGCCGGATCGAAGGGTTCGTTCGACCTTGCCCGCGACGTGCGCGGCTTTGCCGTCAAGATATACACCAAGGAAGGCAACTGGGATCTCGTCGGCAATAATATTCCCGTCTTCTTCATCCAGGATGCGATCCGGTTTCCCGATATGGTCCATGCCGTCAAGGAGGAGCCGGACCGGGCTTTCCCACAGGCCCAGTCAGCCCATGACAATTTCTGGGACTTCATCAGCCTGACACCTGAATCCATGCACATGATCATGTGGGTCATGTCGGATCGCGCAATTCCGCGCTCCTTCCGCTTCATGGAAGGTTTTGGCGTTCATACGTTCCGCCTCGTGAACGACAAGGACGAGTCGACTTTCGTCAAATTCATCTGGAAGCCGAAGCTCGGTCTCCAATCGGTTGTCTGGAACGAGGCGGTCAAGATCAACGGTGCGGATCCAGACTTCCATCGGCGCGATCTGTGGACCGCCATCCAAGCCGGGGACTTCCCGGAATGGGAACTGTGCGTGCAGCTCTTCGATCAGAACTTCGCCGACAGTTTTGATTTCGATGTGCTCGACCCGACGAAGCTGATTCCGGAAGAAGTCATCAAGCCAATCCCGGTCGGACGGCTGGTGCTGGATCGTATGCCGGACAATTTCTTCGCCGAGACCGAGCAGGTCGCATTCATGACGCAGAACGTGCCGCCCGGCATCGACTTTTCGAACGATCCACTGCTTCAGGGGCGTAATTTCTCCTATCTCGACACGCAGTTGAAGCGGTTGGGCAGCCCCAACTTCACGCATATTCCGATCAATGCGCCAAAGTGTCCGTTCCATCATTTCCAGCAGGACGGGCATATGGCCATGCGCAACCCCGTCGGGCGGGCAAACTACCAGCCCAACTCCTGGGACGAAGGGCCGAGGCCTGATCCCAGGCGCGGGTTCCGGTCGTTTGCAGCACAGGAAGACGGGCAGAAAGATCGCCTTAGGCCGGAGAGCTTCGCCGACCATTACAGTCAAGCGCGGCAATTCTATCTGAGCCAGACTGCTGTGGAGCAGAAGCATATCGCCATGGCGCTGACCTTCGAACTGTCGAAGGTGGAAACGCCTGTGATCCGCGAGCGTGTTGTATCCCACCTGCTCAACATCGACATGAGCCTTGCCGAAACGGTCGCCGACAAGCTCGGCATTCGCAAGATGCCGAAGGCCGCGGATACGGCTGTTCCAGTGCGCGATGATCTGTCGCCATCTCCGGCGCTGAGCATCATCGGGAACTGTCCGGACAGTTTCAAGGGCCGCAAGATCGGCGTCCTGGTCGGCAATGGTTCAGATGCCCAGATGCTCACCGGTATCCGGCAGGCCGCGGAAAAGGAAGGCGCAGTGGTGGAATTGGTCGCGCCAACGGTCGGAGGTTTCGAAACATCCAGCGGTAATTGGATGGAGGCCGACCATATGATTGACGGCGGTCCATCCGTATTGTTTGACGCGGTAGCCCTTGTGTTATCTGAAGAAACGGCCAACCGGCTTATCGGCGAGGCCACGGCGCGGGATTTCGTCGCTGATGCGTTCGCCCATTGCAAGTTCATCGGCTTTACAGCGGGCGCAATGCCGCTGCTGGCAAAGGCGGGCGTTGAAGTTGACATGGACGAGGGACTAATCCCGCTCGACAATGCAAAAGCAGCGTCCGACTTCATCATCTCCTGTCGCAAGCTCCGGCTATGGGCGCGGGAAGATGCCGTCAAGCTCTAACTTTACGACATACGACTGATGTGAAGAGACGTTTCGAAGAGTAAACTCAAAGCGGTCCGGCGTGAGCCGGGCCGTTTACCTTGTGTATTGGAATGTAGAAACATTGGTGATCGCCCATGAGGAACATTGCTATCGTCGGTACCGGTCCTACCGGGATCTATACTTTCTTCTCGCTGCTCAAATTCGAAGAACCGATATCCATCTCGATCTATGAGAAGGAGGAGAGAGCTGGCGTAGGCATGCCTTATAATGACGATGAGAACAGCCGGATGATGCTGGCCAACATCGCCAGCATCGAGATTCCGCCGATTACCTCGACCTATCTCGACTGGCTGCGCGAGCAGGATGAGAAGCGTCTCGCTCGATATCGGGTCGACAAGGCAAATCTTCATGATCGGCAATTCCTGCCCCGCATCCTGCTGGGCGAATATTTCCGGGATCAGTTTCTGGCTCTTGTAGAGGCAGCGCGTCGAAAAGGGTTTGAAGTCGAAGTGCACGAATCCTGCGAGGTCACGGATATCGAAGCCACCGCCGATGGTGTAAAGCTCTGGTCTGAGGGCAAGCTCGCTTCTAAACTCTTCGATCTCGTCGTCATTGCCACCGGACACGTCTGGCCCGACGACGACGAAGCAACGGGCAGTTATTTTCCCAGCCCCTGGTCTGGACTGATCGAAGCCAGGATACCGGCGTGCAAGGTGGGCATTATGGGAACATCGCTCAGCGCCATCGACGCAGCAATGGCGGTCGTTGCCCAACATGGAAGCTTCATCGAGGAAGATAACGACAAACTACGCTTCGACCTTGACCCGGACAGTAAAGGTCTGGCGATAATGCTTATGTCCCGTTCGGGCATCCTTCCAGAAGCGGATTTTTATTGCCCAATCCCGTATGAGCCCTTGCAGATTGCCACGGAGCAGGCGATCAACAGGGAGATCGAGAGCGGTGCCCGTGGCTTACTTGACAGGATATTTGCCCTGGTCGCGCGCGAAATTGAGGACGCCGATCCGGCCTGGAGCGAGCGTGTTTCGCTTTCGAAGCTCGACGCTGACAGCTTCGCTGATGCCTACTTTGCCGATAGGCAAAACCATGACGCGTTCCGCTGGGCAGAATACAATCTCAAAGAAGTCGAGCGCAACAAGCGGGAGAAGCATACCGTCCCCTGGCGCTATGCAATCCTTCGTCTGCACGAGGTCGTGCAGGAGATCATCCCGCATCTTAATGAAGAGGACCGCGAACGGTTCAATACCGGACTCTGCAAGGTCTTCGTCGATAACTATGCCGCAATCCCGTCGGAATCGATCCGCAGGCTACTGGCGCTGCGCAAGGCCGGCCGGATAAACGTGCTCGAACTTGGGCACGATTACGGCATGGACGTAAGGGAGGATCACACCGTCATCACCATTTGCTCGAAAACGCGGGCATTCGATGTGTTCATCGACGCTCGTGGCCAGAAGCCACTCAAGACGAAGGACCTGCCGTTCCCTTCCCTGCGCCGGCAACTCGTTTCCGTCGGAGAGGATATTCCCGATGTAAGCGATGACTATACCCTGTTAGCCCCAGATATAGCCTGCGGCAAGATAGCATTCGGCGCGCTACCATATCTGATGCACGACCAGCCCTTCGTGCAGGGGATTACGGCGAGCGCTGATATCGGCAAAGCAATAGCTAGTGCCGTCCGAAACCTAACACACCGAACGCGCAGGCAACTTCCTTTTGTCGATTTTCATTGATCTGGAATATGATTGGGATTCTGTTCGTCAGGCTGCATTGCCAGTCGCCGCTGCCGATCCAAGGCGTCAGCGTCTCGCGGGAGTGGGGCGTGGCGCGCCAGCACGGCGGAACGTCCGGTTTCTCGAAGATGATGAGTTTGCCGCTCGCCGCACGAGCACGCCTTCGAGCGAGTCCGGCCCAGCGTCGGAATTGATGGCCGATTCATAGATGCGATCGATGATTTCGCCGTCCATTTCGCCTGCCTTTCTGACCGTGCCCAGAAAAATCGTCAATTGGCAATATCCGCTTCACTGGGGCAATTGAAGACCGGCAATAGCTTATCCAACAGTAGCAGCCGAATCCCGGCCTCAACACGAAGAGGATGGGCGTCATGCATTTCATTGAGTTTCCTCTCTTTTACCCATGCACTCTTTCCAGCCACATTTCCTTCTTCTGACTGGAAATTCTTGATGACGCGCAGATGTTCGGACTTAGCGTTGTCCGTCTTCACCCTTGACATTTTCCCGAAGCAGCCCTCCAAGCCGTGAATTCAACCTGCCGCCTGTGCCCATCACCAGCGCGAACAGGATTTCGTCGGGGCGCGGCGCATCCTGCATGCCGATTTCGATGCTGTTGAAGTGGCTGCGCACATAGGAGGCATGAATGTAGTGAACCGGGACCATGATACGATAACCGGCAACGGCAACGGCCTTGTTGGCTGGAACCATCGCCTTGGGCTGACCAAGAACCGCGCGCATCGCCCAGCCCCCGGCCTCATGCCACACCGCACCATGTTCCATCTCACCGTTCAGGCCAACGATCGCCGCCTTGGAATAGACCTCGATCTTCTCCTTGCCGCCCAGGGTTTCGACAAGTTCGGTCGCCAGAGCATGACCCAGTTCGCGCAACTCCGCCATGAAGGGCATGAGATCAAGCTCATAGCGCCCCGCATACGGATTGGCGATAACGGCGCAGGCGGCCGCCATTTTCAGGGGCGTTTCGGGCGGCGGCCCAAGTTCACGATAAGTGGTTTCGACGGTGATGGAGCGTTTGCGTATATTGACGAGCGACATGGTTTCCTCCCTGCGCTGATTGATCAGTGTGGCTTGCGTTCACGTATGAAGCGGTGAATGGCAGTGTTGTCGCTCCCTGCGGGCAGGGTGGCGAGGGCTTCGGCCCAAAGCGATGCGCAGAGATCAAGCTGCGGCGCTTCCATTCCTGCGAGAGATTGAAGGCCACTGGCTATAGCGAGATCCTTGGCCTGAAGCGCCAGGGCGAAACCACCCGCATAATGGCGCGGCAGAATGAAAGGCTTCAGCTTGGTTTCCGTCGCCACATTGCGACCGGATGAAGCGTTGAGAATGTCGGTGAAGAGTTCCGTATCCAGTTGCATTGCTTCTGCGATGGCAACCGCTTCGGAAGCGGCCAGCAAGCCTGCGGCGTAAACGTAATTGTTGAGAGCTTTCATGGCATGTGCTGCGCTCGGTTTACCCGCAGCGATAAGTTGACGGCCCATGCTGGACAGAATGGGGCGAAACTCCTCGACGCACTCCTGATCGCCGCCGATCATGATCGACAATTCGCCCGTTCGCGCCTTCGCCGCCGCGCCCGAGACCGGAGCGTCGACAAGCCGGATGCCACGTTCGCTGAGAATGGGAATAAGCTTCAGTGTTTCGGCAGGATCGGAAGAACCCATGTCGATGATAGTACTGCCGCGCGCCAGAATGTGCGCCAGTCCCTGCGTCTCACCTTCGCCCAGAATGGCGGCATTCGTGATGCGGCTGTTCGGCAGCATGGTGATGACAACTGAGCATTGCTCGAAACAGCCGGGATCGTCAGCCTGAAACAGCGTATGATTGAAAGCCGGTTCCTGCCGCAGGATGTTGAACGGCTCGGACGACGTATCATAAGCGAAGATGCGGGAGTGCCCGCTGCGGGCGAGGTTGGAAAGCATTGGCAGGCCCATGACGCCAAGGCCAATGAACCCTATGGAATCCTTCATTTGCCGTTCCTTTTGATGCGTAAAAACATATCGCCACTATAGGACTTGACCGGGCGGAACGCTTATGCCGATCTGATGGGATATATAACATTCAGGCATAGGCTATGCGATTCAAACTGAGACAGATGGAAGTGTTCCGGGCCGTTATGCTGACCGGCTCCATGTCGGGCGCGGCCCGGCTGCTCAACATCACGCAGCCTGCGGTCAGCCGGGTGGTAGCCTATACGGAGCAAAGCCTCGGCCTTGTGCTTTTCGAGCGGGCGGGAGGCAAACTCGTGCCGACAGCAGAGGCGCAGACCCTGGTGGCAGAAGTTGAAAAACTCTACGAAGGCGCTCGTCAGGTTGATGAACTGGCAAGGGAATTAGCCAAAAAGCCCGGCGGAACCCTAACGATCGCGGCAAGCCCCAGCCTTGCCCTTGGCTTCATTCCACCAGTCATCGCGCAATTCCTTCAGGCACACCCACAGGTGCATGTGCGCTACCATACGACACTGCTTGCGGACATGGCGAGGGAACTGATGGCGCGGCAGGCGAACCTGGCGATCTCCGTCTTTCCGGTAGAGGACCCCGCTGTAACCTGCGAACCGCTGACAACGGGTGAGATGATGTGCATCATGCCTGAAACGCATGGACTTGCCCGGCAAGACGCGGTGTCGCTTGCCGAAATAGGCGAGCATCCGCTTGTCATGTACGATCGCGCCATTCCTTTCGGCAGGTTGATCGGCCAGGCATTCGATGCTGTTTCAGTCACCCCGCGCACTGTTATGGAAATTCCCCGCGCCGAACTGGCGGTTGCCATGGTACGGGCCGGGATAGGCCTTTCTGTTATCGACGAATTCGCAGTTGCAGGCGGCCTGCCCGCCGGTCTGGTCGGCGTTCGCATCCGCGAGCCGATCCGCATGACGCTGTCGCTGCTTCAGCCGCGTTACGGACTTCCGCAGGGGCAAAATGCGCGCGCTTTCATTGCCATCCTCAAAGCGCGGCTGCGCATGAAGAGCAGCAGGCACTCATCTACCGGAAAGACCTAGAATGCCGCGCTGCCACTCAACTTGACGGCCATGCGTGCGGCAACGTCGCGGGCCGGTTCAAGGAACCGGTCGCGGGCGTCCTTTTCCGAAATGGCGCTGCGCAGATAAATGATGTTCATGGCCCCGAATATGCGCTCCCCGTTGACGATGGGAACACCGAGGCTGAAGAACTTGGATTCGTAGAATGTGCGCGAGTAGCTTTCTTCCATCGTCGCATAACCCTGGGCGCGGATCGCCGCCAGCTTGGTTTCCAGCAGCGGTCTGTTGCGCGCCAGATCGTTCCAGGTGGCGGGATCGGCTGCGGCTTGCGCCAGATAGCTTTCGCGTTCAGTAACCGGGCAGAAAGCGAGATAGGCGAGACCCAGGCTGGTGACCAGAACCGGCGCACGAAACCCCGAGGCGCGCTTGAAGTGCAGCGGTTCGCTGCTTTGACGTGATGACTGCACGACGAGCATCGCGTCATGATCGAACAGCGCGACATCCGACGGCCAGCCGATCTGCTGGCGAAAAGCGGCAAGATCATCGGAAATGACGTCGATGACGATACGATGCCGGTCATAGCCCGTACCGAGCGAAAGGGTTTTGCCGGTGGGGCGATAGACCGGCTGCTCCCTGTCACGCAGAATGTAACCCGCCGCAATCAACGTTTCGAGCATACGCACGACCGTTGCCTTGTCGATGCCGGTCAAGTGGTGGATTTCGGCGACGTTGGCGCGTACGCCCAACCGGTTGACCGCCGCAAGCACTTCCAGCACCCGCAATGCGGCAATGACGGGTTTGTAAGATGCCATGCGACGGTTTCCTTTCGGGTAGACGGAGTGTCACTCAGGTGCTTCGGCTTCTGAGGCGATACAACAAGGTTCCCAATATACCTTTCGGCATGTAAATGATGAAGAATACAAGCAGAAGCCCATAAATCACGCCATCGAGCGAAAGAGCACTCGTGCCGAGCATGGCATTTAGCCATTCCGACCCTTGTGTAAACAGCCTCAGCCCTTCCGAAAGCGCCTGGGTGAAGACGGCGCCTACGGTCGGTCCGAGCATTACCCCCATGCCACCCGCAACGACGCCGAAGACAATGCTGAGCGATACATTGAGGCCCGAGATCGTGTCAGGACCGACATACATCTGGTACTGAGCGAAAAGTGCGCCGCCCAGCGCGCTCAGAGCGGCCGAAATTGCCGTGATCTTCAGCTTCTCTCCAGTCACGTTGATACCGACGGCCGCGGCGGCATCCTCGTCTTCGCTAATGGCTTCGAGTGCGAAGCGGTCCATGCTCTCGTTGAGTTTTTTCCAAACCCACACAGTACCGAGCCATAGCGTGAGGACAATGAAGTAGGCGACGACACGATTGGATTCGAATTGTACGGCGATCAGAGAGAGGCCTTCTCCATGGCGTTCAGGCTGGGTGCCGAGCGAGCCTCCGGTGTAGCCGCGAAGACCGACGATGCACAGACGAACGAACTCAACCATGGCAAGCGTCAGGAGCGCGAAATAGTGCCCCTTGATCTTCTGCGTGAAGCTTGGGTAGCCGATGAGCATGGCGAACAGCACCGCCAGCGCCACGGCAACCGGGATGCCGAGAAGGGGCGTCACGCCGAGCCAGTTCCACAGCATGACGGTGACGTAGGCGCCAATACCCGTGAAAGCGCCATGCCCAAGCGACGTGAGGCCGTGGCGACCCATGAGGGACCAGGCGGTATAGATCTGTGCCCAGAGCAGCATCTGAATGATGATATGCAGATAGTAGCGCGAGGATTCCGGAGCAACCGCCGTAAGAATGAAAGGCAGGATGCACAGGACTGCAAGGCCGGCAAAGGCCGCGACATTTTTGTTCTGCATGGCGTTACCGCTTTCCCATGAGGCCCTGCGGGCGAATGAACATCATGACGATGAAGAAGAGGAACGCCACCGCATATCCCCATTCGATCGCAAAGCACGAGCCGCCGACGGCAATGAACTGCGAGATGATGATTGCGGCGATGAATCCGCCAACGAGGCTTCCAAGACCGCCGAGAACGCAAACCATGAAAACGAGCGGGCCAAATTGCAGGCCAATATACGGGTGAATGTCGAATTGCAGCGTCATCAGCGCAGCAGCCAGACCAGCAAGACCGCCGCCGATTGCGGAGGTGACGGCGTAGACCTTTCCGCTATCGACACCCATCAGCGGCATGACTTCACGATCCTGGCTGAGGGCGGTGATGGCCATGCCGATATAGGTACGGCGCAGGAAGAACATCAGCCCGGCCATGGCGACCACTGCGACCACGAAGGTGACGATGCGCGACCATGCGAAGTACATATCGAGAAAGGCAACGGATCCTAGCTGGATGCCCAGATTCCGATAATCGACGCCAAAAGCCATCGTTGCGGCAGCCTGGAGCAGCACCAGAACCCCGCCTGTGGCGAGAAGCTGGTTGATTGGCGGAGAATGCAGAAGCGGCCGGATGACAAAGGTGTGGAGCACATATCCGGCAAGCGCAGTCAGAACGATGCCGCCGCCGTAGGCGAGCATCAGATCAACACCCAGGACCGAATGGGCGAAATAGATGGCGTACATTCCGACCATCACCACTTCCGCGTAGCAAATCCATACCACGTCGATAACGCCGAAAATCAGATTGAGGCCAAGCGAAAGCAGTGCGAGGAGACCTGCGAGAAGCAGGCCGTTCAATACCGCTTCGAGAAAGAAGATGTCAAAGGAACAGGTCATCGGGAAATCCCCATGTAGGAATGGCGCACGGCATCGGAATGCATCATTTCATCGGCTGTGCCGCTGGCGTGGATATGCCCGGTTTCGATCAGATAGGCGCGATCGACGACCTTGAGCACCTGCTTCACGTTCTGCTCGACGATGAGCACCGTGTAACCTTCACTGCGGATGCGACGAACGAGGTCGAAGACCTGTGAGACGACGACGGGTGCAAGCCCTGTCGACGGTTCATCGAGAAGAATGAGTTTGGGCTTGCTCATCAACGCCCGGCCGATGGCGCACATCTGCTGTTCGCCGCCCGACATGGTGCCGGCGGCCTGATGACGTCGTTCTTTCATGCGTGGGAAAAGTTCGTAAACATAGTCGAGACGTTCCCGGAAATGAGCGCGGGCGCTGCGCGGGAAGGAACCCATCTTGAGGTTGTCTTCAACGGACAGTTTCGGGAACAGATGGCGATTTTCCGGAACATGGGCGATACCGGTATCGATGATCCGGTGCGCTGCCGTTTTGCGCAGATCCGTGCCTTCCATCGTCATACGCCCTTCGGTGGCAGGCAACATCCCCGAGATAACGCGCAGCAACGAAGTTTTGCCCGCGCCGTTGGCGCCGATCACGGCAACTGCCTCACCCGCTTCGATGCGCAGGCTGATGCCGTTCAGCGCACGGAAATAGCCATAGGAAGCAGCGATATTCTCCAGTTCAAGCATTGGCTTTCAGCTCCTCAAGCGCATCCGGGCCAAGATAGACCTCGATGACGCGCGGGTCCGTCTGGGCTCCGGCGGGGTCACCGTCGTAGATTTTCTGTCCCTGATTGAGCACCACCACACGGTCGACCACGCGCATCAGAACGCCCATGATGTGTTCGACCCAGATAATGGTTATGCCGCGTTCCTTGCGGACAAGGTTCAGCATGTCGGCGGCCTGTTCCATTTCTGCTTCGTCAAGTCCGTTCAGGCTCTCATCGGCGAGCAGAAGCTCCGGCTGGCTGGCAAGCGCGCGGGCAAGTTCCAGCTTCTTGAGACCGGCAGCTCCCATTCCCTCAACGCCGTTATGCGGGCTGGAGGACAGCCCTACGAGGTCGAGCGCGTCCATCGCCTGGCGGCGGCATTCCCCGATGTCGGGATGGCGGCTCTGGCCGAACCATGCAGCAAGTGTAACATTTTCCAGGATGCTCATTTTGGTGAACGGCCTTGGAATCTGAAAAGTGCGCCCGACGCCCATCCGGCAGATGGCGTCTGCCTTCAGACCCTGAATTTGCTTGCCATTAAGGGCAATCGTCCCGGACGTTGGCGCGAGCGTACCGGCGATCAAGTTGAATGTCGTACTCTTACCGGAGCCATTCGGGCCGATCAGACCGAGAATCTCGCCTTTGGCGACATCGAATGACACTTCGGAAACGGCGGTAAAGCCGCCGAATTTCTTGTTCAGTGCTTTGACTGAAAGCATGAGAATCCGTCTCCCCGCGGGTGCAAAACCGCGTGTTTCTGCTGTATCCGGGGTGCAAAGACACCCCGGATGGCCATGTCAGGCTAAGGTGTTACTGCGCGTAGGCGTGGCCCTTCGGCAGCGGGATGACGGGATCTGCCGTCTTGATCGGCGTCGGCCAGAGAACCTTGCTGCCTTCCGGCGTGTACTGAATGACGGTCGGCGACGACCGCTCGTTCTGACCCGACATCGGCGTACCCGGCGGGAAAAACTTGACCCCGTACCCCTGAACGGTTCCGCCGATTGGCAGGTCGACAGCAAGCGCCGCCTTGCGCAAGGCCTCTGGATCGGTGCCGCCGAAATCACGGATGGCGCGAGGCATTACTTCCGTGAACAGAATCCACGACTGATTGAAGCCCATCCAGACGTTGGTTTCGGCATAATCAATTCCGGTTTTCTCCTTGTATCGGCGCACGACCTCCTTGGTGACATCGCCAAGGCCCGGCGCGAGCGTCGCTGGGTCGAGAAGCTGGGCTGCGACGGGATCAACATCCATGATGTAATCGGCGTCGGACCCGACCAGTTCACGCAGCTTGACAGGGTTGGCGTAGCCGGCGCCATGGCCGATCAAGGCCTTCCACCGCAATCCCTGCTCCTTGGCCTGGCGAAGGAAGAGCGCGATGTCAGGTGCATAACCCGTGTGGAGAATAACGTCCGGGCGTGCGCGGCGCAGCTTTGACACCATCGGCGAGAGATCGGTGGAGCTGATGGAATAGCCTTCGTTCAGCACGACTTTCATGCCGAAATTGCTGCAAACGGTCTGATTGGCGGATGCGATACCAGAACCGTACGGACCGTCCTCATGAATGATGGCAACCTTGAGCTCTGAAGCTGGCACGCCGAACCGGGCCTGTGAAACCTCGGAGAGGAACTTGCACGACGCCTCGCCATACTGGTCGGAGTGGACCTGCGCGCGGAAGACATATTGCAGGTTCCGATCCTTGAAGACGGCGGAGGAAACGCAGACATTCGCCCACATGAATTTCTTGGCGCTGTCTACCTTGGCTGCCATCGGCACGCATTGGGCGCTTGAATAAACGCCCATGACGAGATCGACCTTGTCGTCGTTAAGCAGGCGCTCGGCGGCGTTGATGGCAACGTCGACCTTAGATTGAGCATCGACGTTGACGGGGACGAGTTTACGCCCTTCGATGCCACCCTTTTCGTTGATCATGTCGATGGCGATCTGTGTGCCGATCGATGCATTGACCGATCCAGCACCGGAAAACGGCCCGGTCTGATCGTAAATCACACCGATCTTGATGTCCTCGGCCATTGCCGCGGTGCCGGCTAGCAGAAAGGCGGCGGCACCGGCTGCAAGCCGGCGTATGGATGAATTTTTCACGACTGTTCCTCCCGTGATGCGTGAAGCCTTCGAAGATGAACTTGCTGTCCTCCTCCGACAGAAGCTGGTTGCATCCTGCCAAGATTATGTTAGCGTGTAAATGAAATTCTATTTCAAACAGTGAAATGAGGTGGAGGAAATGAAGAAAATCGCGTTTATCGGCCTGGGTGCCATGGGTGGAGGCATGGCGTCCAATATCGTGCGCAAGGGCATTCCGCTGACCGTCTACGATATTCAGCCCGCAAGTGTGGCCCGCGTTGCCGAGGTTGGTGCGGTGGCGGCGGCCTCGCTTGCAGAGGCCGCGCAGAATGCCGATGTGGTTGTCACCATGCTGCCAGCAACGCAGCATGTTCTTAATGTCGTGACCGGCGCTGGCGGTGTCCTCGACAACATGAAGGGGGGTGGTCTGCTCATCGACATGAGCACTATCGCCACGCATGGCACAGACACCCTGATTCGGGTGTGCGCCGAACGTGGTGTACGCTTCATCGACGCTCCGGTGGGGCGCCTTGCCAGTCACGCGATTGCGGGCAAGTCGATGTTCATGGTCGGCTGCGAAAATGAAGACGACTTCACCGAAGCCAAGCCGCTTTTTGATGCAATGGGCGACACGATCATTCGCTGCGGCAAGCCTGGAACCGGTATTCGCGTGAAGCTGGTCAACAACTTCCAGGTATTGAGCATTGCCGAAATTACGGCAGAGGCGTTGGTGCTGGCGGCAAAGCTCGGACTTGATGTCGAGGTGGTGAAGCAGGTGAACGCACAGACGACCGCCACCAATGGGCAGATGCAGGTTAACTTTGCCACGAAATCGCTGGTTGGCGACATCGAGCCGGGCTTTACATTCGATCTTTCCCACAAGGACATGACGCTCGCGCTCGAAGCGGCGGCTCAAATGCGGCTTGGTCTGCCGGTGGGCGCGGCGGTGCATGCCGTGTACGGAGCTGCGCGTTCCACGAAATACGCGGGCAAGGACTTCAGTGCGCTGCTGGACTATGCCGCCGATCTCGCAGGTATCGAACCGCCAAGGCTGAAAAAGCAGGACTGAACGGGAACAGCCAGAGAAGGCACCCTTTGACATGACAGATATGATTTCCGACAGCGCGAAGCGTCTCTTCGCGCAATACCCTGCCGTGCCCGAAAGCCGGGATGGAGCCTGGAACGCCGCCTTGTGGCAGGCGGTGGATGAGGCCGGTTTTCCTCTTGCGCTTCTTTCGGAAGAGGAGGGCGGTTTCAGTCTTGAGCCAGCGGATGCCTGCACTCTGCTGCACATCGCGGCGGCACATGCTGTAACTATCCCGCTTGGTGAAACGATGGTGGCTAACTGGCTGCTGGCCAAGGCAGGACTAGAACCGGCGGAGGGGCCGGCGGGCGTTGCCGCGCGAACGTTGGCGACCGGGATTGCCTGCGGCCGGTATCTTCGCACACTTGTCCTCTATGAACCGGAAGGCGACAGTCTGCGTCTCGTCCGGCTGGATGTGTCCGATGCTGGCGAAGTCTGGAAGCAGGGAAGCAACATCACGGGGGAGCCCCGCGATACCTTTCTAGGTGACGCCACTACCGCCACCGGGTTCGGTTTCGTCCCTGTTGGTGCAGAGGCGATCAACGCTCTCATGGCATTGGTTCGCAGCCAGCAAATGGCCGGTGCACTACAGGCAATCCTTGATCGTACCGTGCAGTACGCAACGGAACGGGTGCAGTTTGGCAAGCCCCTCGGCAAATTCCAGGCGATCCAGCAGTATCTGGCCATCATGGCCGGGGAAACCGCTGCTGCGCGCGCTGCGGCGCTGATGGCGGCGCAAGCCCTGTCGATGGTGCAATCCGAACCGGATGTTTTCCGCCTGACTGTTGCTGCGGCCAAAATCCGCGTTGGCGAGGCCGCCGGGACGGTCTGCGCGCTATCTCACCAGATTCACGGCGCAATCGGTTTCAGCCGGGAATATGCGCTGCATCCCCTTACCCGCAGGCTGTGGGCATGGCGCGATGAACATGGCCGCGAAGCAGACTGGGCCAGTGAACTCGGCAAGTCGATCATCTCCGGCAAGGCTGGTGTCTGGCCTCAAATAACGAACCTTCAAGCGAGCTTCTTCTGATGACGGACCTGGATTTTTCCCTGACACCACCGTCCACCGACCACGGTGCACTGAGGGCAGAAGTGCGTGCCTTCCTCAAGGACGCCATGCCGGCGGGCTACGGACCCTCCGAACGCGCGCGCTCATGGACCGGATTTGATGCCGAGTTCAGTCGCGAGCTTGGCGCGCGCGGCTGGATAGGCATGACCCTGCCTGTCGAGTATGGCGGACATGGCCGCAGCGCTATCGAGCGTCACATCGTGGTCGAGGAATTGCTGGCTGCCGGTGCACCGGTCGCAGCCCACTGGATTGCCGACCGTCAGAGCGCGCCGATGATCCTGCACAATGGTACTGAAGAGCAGCGCCGCACGATCCTGCCACGGATTGCCGCTGGCGAGTGCTATTTCTGCATCGGCATGAGTGAACCGGACAGCGGTTCCGATCTTGCATCCGTGCGGATGAAAGCCGAGCGTATTGAGAACGGCTACCGGCTGACCGGCACAAAGCTGTGGACCACCTATGCCCATGAGGCCCACTATATGATCGTCTTCTGCCGCACGGGGCAGGCTGAGGATCGTCATGGCGGCATGAGCCAGTTTCTGGTCGATATGAGCCTGCCCGGCATAAGCGTACGCGCGGTGCTTGATATGGCCGGAGAGCATCATTTCAATGAAGTCAGCTTTGATGGCGTGCTTTTGCCTGAGAGCACCCTGCTCGGCAAGGAAGGTGCGGGCTGGTCGCAAGTCATGTCCGAACTTTCCTTCGAGCGCTCGGGGCCGGAACGCTTCCTGTCATCCTTCGCGCTGGTGGACGAGATTGTCCGCGAAGCGCCGGTGGATGTCGTGACGGAACGGAGCATGGGACGTCTTGTGGCGCATCTGATGGTGCTTCGCCATATGTCGCAATCCGTCGCCGGCAGGCTCTCGCGCGGCGAGAAGCCCGACCTTCATGCCGCCGTCGTCAAGGATCTCGGCGCAACCTTCGAGCAGGAAATTCCTGAAATCGCCCGCACGCTGGTCTGCCCGGAAAAGGCCGATGACGAATTCAACGCCACTTTGGCGCGATTGCGTATGGCGGCACCGAGCTTCTCGCTACGCGGTGGAACGCGCGAGGTGCTGCGAGGCATCATCGCTCGCGGCCTTGGCCTCAGATAAGGAGACAAAAATGGAACTCGTTCATTCGAGCCGTGACGAAGCTGGTGTCGTCACCATGACCTTGAGCGATCCAGCATCGCGCAATGCAATTTCCGGCCTGCCAATGGTCGAGGCGCTTCTTGCCGCGCTGGCAACGGCGGAAGCCGACCCAAAGGCTCGCGTCATCGTGCTGACCGGTGAAGGCCCTGCCTTTTCGGCAGGCGGCAACATCAAGGCGATGGGAGAAGGGCAGGGCCTGGTCGATGCGGTGCCCGCCATTACCCGGCAGAACTATCGCAACGGCATCCAGCGCCTGCCTGTTGCTTTCGAAGCGCTGGAATTGCCTGTCATCGCGGCTGTCAACGGCCCCGCCATAGGCGCTGGCTGCGATCTGGCGCTGATGTGCGACATACGGATCGCCGGGCGTTCGGCGCGATTTGCAGAAAGCTTCGTGAAGCTTGGTATCGTGCCGGGCGATGGCGGTGCCTGGCTTCTGCCGCGGGCCGTGGGCTTTTCCAAGGCAAGCGAAATGGCATTGACGGGCGATGTGATCGATGCCGAAGAGGCCCTGCGCATCGGAATGGTTTCGAAAGTCGTGGAAGATGGGAGCCTTCTGGATGTCGCCGTCGATATGGCCCGCCGCATTGCAGCCAATCCAACCCAGGCGGTTCGTATGACGAAGCGTCTCCTGCGGCAGGCAGCAGGACAAGGTCTCCATTCCTTTCTGGAGATGTCCGCGGCGATGCAGGCAATCGCCCATCACACCGAAGACTATCGCATCGCGCTCGGCGCCATGCTCGACCGCACCGGCAAGGGAAAATCCTGATGGCGAACGATCCGGCAACCCAATCCGGCCCGCTTGCCGGTATTCGTATTCTCGATCTCAGCCGCGTTCTGGCAGGTCCTTGGGCGACGCAGGTTCTGGGCGATCTCGGCGCAGATGTGGTGAAAATCGAAAAGCCGGGACCGGGGGACGATACCCGCACGTGGGGACCTCCTTGGCTCGACACGGCCGATGCTCCGCTTTCAGGCTATTTTCTGGCCTGCAATCGCAACAAACGTTCACTTGCGGTCGACATTTCCGCGCCTGAAGGAGCTGAAATCGTGCGCAAGCTTGCGCTTGAAGCCGATGTGGTCGTTGAGAATTTCAAGGTGGGCGCGCTGGCCCGCTACGGTCTCGATGCGGCAAGCCTGCGCGCGCTCAATCCGCGCCTGATCTATTGCTCGGTGACCGGTTTCGGGCAGGACGGACCTTATGCCGAGCGCGGCGGCTACGATTTTCTCGTGCAGGGAATGGGTGGGCTGATGAGCATCACCGGTCCGGAAACAGGTGAACCGACGAAGGTCGGCGTTCCCGTCATTGACCTCTTCACCGGCCTCTATGCCGTGGTCGCAATTCAGGCAGCGCTCCGGCATCGTGACAGTACGGGCGAGGGGCAGACCATCGATTGCGCGCTTCTGGATACATGTGTGGCAATCCTCGCCAACCAGTCCATGAACTGGCTCGTTGGCGGGCATGTTCCCAAACCCCTCGGCAACGGGCACCCCAATGTCGTTCCTTATCGTACATTTGCGGCCTCGGATGGGCATCTGATCGTGGCGATCGGTAATGACGGCCAGTTTCGCGCCTTCTGCCGGCTGCTTGGACGCAACGACCTTGCCAACCATCCCGGCTATACCTCGAATGCCGGTCGAGTCGCCAATCGGGTTGCGCTTGAAGAGGCGCTGTCGGCAGAAATTGCATGCTATAGCAGCGCCGATCTTCTGGAGAAAATGAATGCCGCTGGCATCCCCGGCGGACCGATCAACCGGCTTGATCAGGTTTTTTCCGACCCGCAGGTCACGGCGCGCGGCATGGTGGAGTGTTTCGATCTGGAGCCCGGTCGCGAGGTTCGATTGACCCGTTTTCCGGCCCGGCTCTCAGCCAGCCCACCATCGATCCGCAGCCTGCCACAAGCGCTTGGAGCCGCAAGCGGTGAAATCCTTGCCACACTCGGCTTTGACGCGGAAACCATAAACGATCTGAAAATGCGTGGCATCGTCAGTATGCCTGAAACCGCGAAGATGCGGGAGGAATAACAGCATGACATCTTTCCCCCAAGCACAGCTCATTCTGGGTGGCGAAGAAAGAGCCACTGGATCGCAGGGCACAGCCTCGGTTATCGATCCTGCAACCGAGGAAGTTCTGGCCGTCCTGCCGCAAGCGGGAGAACCGGAAGCGACTGAGGCCGCCAGACTTGCAGCTCAGGGATTTGCCGAGTGGTCTGTCATGCCTGCGATCGAGCGGGCAAAGATCATGCGCCGCGCCGCGCAATTGATGCGGGACGGTGAACAATTCGCGGCCACGACGCTGACGCTTGAACAGGGCAAACCGCTGGCGCAGGCGCTTGCAGAATGGCGAGGCTCGGCCGATCTCCTCGACTGGTATGCGGACGAAGGAAGGCGGGCCTACGGGCGCCTTGTGCCTGGCCGGGCACGGGGTATGACGCTTGCGGTGCATAAACGCCCCGTCGGGCCGGTAGCGGCATTCGCACCATGGAATTTCCCTGCATGGACGGTCATGCAGAAGGTCGCACCGGCGTTGGCGGCGGGATGTTCTGTGGTCGTCAAACCTTCAGAAGAAACTCCTGCAACCGCCTGGCTGATTGCGCGCGCCCTTCTGGAAGCTGGACTGCCTCCCAAAGCCATCAGCGTCATCTGGGGCGCGCCTGCCGCAATTGCTTCCACGCTGACCGCCGCCCCGGAAATTCGCAAGATCACTCTCACGGGTTCCGTGCGGGTAGGCCGTATTCTTGCGGCAGAAGCCGGGCATCATCTGAAGAAAGTCACGATGGAGCTTGGTGGGCATGCGCCGGTGATCGTCGCGCGTGATTGCGATCCCTCAAAGGTCGCGGCATTGGCGGCGGAATGGAAGTTCCGCAATGCAGGCCAAGTGTGCGTTTCGCCCACGCGCTTTCTGATCGAACGGCCTGTCTATGATGGCTTCGTCAGCAGCTTCGCGGCGGCCGCGATGAGCATCAAGGTCGGCGCGGGACTGGAAGAGGGTGTCGGAATGGGCCCCCTTGCAACACGCAACCAGTTCAACAGCATCATGGCGCTTGTGGAAGATGCCCGCGCCAAGGGTGCGAACGTTGCCGCAGGTGGCGAACGTGTCGGCAATCGCGGTTTCTTCCATCAGCCAACCGTGCTGGCCGATATGACACCTGCCATGCGCGCCATGAACGATGAACCATTCGGACCGCTGGCACTGATCATGCCGGTCGATTCAATCGATGATGCGCTTGCTGAGGCGAACCGCCTGCCCGTGGGGCTTGCCTCCTATGCGTTTACCGATAGCCGCAAGACTTCGGAAAAAATTGCGGGCGGCATTAAGGCAGGCATGCTGGGCCTCAACCATTTCGCTCTCGCTATTCCCGAAACGCCCTTCGGCGGCGTCAAGGACAGCGGGTTCGGATCGGAAGGCGGCATAGAGGGCCTCGATGCCTTTATGATGCCGTTTCTGGTTTCAGCCGCAGTGTGAACGAATAACCCTCCAAGTCGTCCAACACGGGACTAGAATATAGACTCGTCTTTTGATTTGGCTCAACCGAGTTCATACGAAATGTACTCATGTTAAGAGACGATCGTGGAATCTAAAAGAACACTTCCCAGAAGTCATCGGGACCGCTCGCGTAACAGGCAGGTCAGAATTCAGGTCGCTATGTTTCTGGCAGGATTTGCCACGTTTTCCCTTATCTATTGCGTACAGCCCCTATTGCCCGAGTTTGCGGCACATTTTGGCATTAGCGCCGGAGAAAGCTCGCTTGCAATGTCGCTCACAACCGCAAGTTTGGCGATGTCTATCCTGCTTATGGCCGCATTTTCTGAGAAAGTCGGGCGCCGTGGACTCATATTCTTTTCAATGGTGCTGGCATCCGTATTCGCAATTGCCGCCGCTATAGCACCCTCGTGGGAGGGGATTCTTTTGGCGCGTACGCTCCAGGGTGTTGCTCTTGGAGGTGTGCCGGCGGTGGCAATGGCCTATCTCGCGGAGGAGGTGTCTCCTGAACGTCTAGGGCTGTCCATGGGGCTTTATGTCGGTGGAACCGCGTTCGGGGGCATGGCCGGAAGAGTGGTAACCGGAGCTTTGGCTGAATGGTTAACCTGGAAAGGTGCGCTGGCGATCATCGGACTGATCGATCTTATGACGGCATTTCTTTTCCTGCTGCTTTTACCCGCATCCACAAATTTTGTGGCCCGGAAGGGCTTGTCTCTTCAAACCCATTTACGTGCCTGGTCAGATCATCTGCGCGATCCATTTCTCTTTCTACTGTTTTCAATCGGTTTTGTTTCTCTCGGTGCCTTTATGGCGATCTACAATTTTATCGGCTTTCGACTCATAAATGAGCCCTATAATTTAAATTCAGCGCAAATCGGTTTGATCTTTCTCGCCTATATCGGAGGAATCGCAGCATCAGCAAGCGCGGGTGCACTGGCCAATCGAATTGGACGTGGCACGATTATGTTGGCTGGTACGATCATCTGCCTGACGGGCGTTGGCCTGACGACGCTCACGCCGCTCTATGCGATAATCGCCGGAATCGTAACGGTAACAATCGGATTTTTCATGGTGCATTCCGTCGCGAGCGCCTGGGTGGGAAAGCGCGCGCCACGCAACAAAGGGCATGCATCTTCGCTTTATCTTTTGTCCTATTATCTGGGCGCAAGCGTATTGGGATCCTCGGGCGGGCTGGCATGGCGCGGTGGGGGATGGGACGCGGTGGCATTATATGCAGCCGGGCTTCTTTCCGGCTTGCTGCTCCTGACGATCCTGCTTCGCAGAGCAGAAGACGGGTCATGGCAATCTCAGACATAGAGGAACGAATATTGCCGACAGCATACATGACAATCATCTTTGTCCAGGGAGGGACTTCATGACAAATCAGAACGATCTTTTTTCACCCACATGCATCGGTGCCATTCCGGTTGCCAATCGTATTGCAATGGCACCGCTGACGCGCGCCCGTGCAGGCATGGACGGCGTCCACACACCGTTGGCCGTAGACTATTACCGCCAACGCGCTTCCGCCGGGCTGATCATTACCGAAGCTACCAATATCTCGCAGCAAGGCAGGGGATATGCTTTTACGCCGGGAATCTATACCGACGAGCATGTGAAATGCTGGAGAACAATTGCAGATGCCGTCCATGACGCTGGCGGCAGAATTGTCATGCAATTGTGGCATGTAGGACGCTTTTCCCACAGCAGCCTGCAGGACGGAGAAAATCCACCCGTTGCGCCCACTGCCCTTCAAGCCGAGGGGGAAACCTATACGGAGAAGGGTTTTGAACGTCCTTCTATGCCGCGCGCGCTTGAGATCAATGAGATCACCGGTATAATCGACGATTATCGACATGCGGCTCGGTGTGCGCTGGCTGCCGGAATGGACGGCGTGGAGGTACATTCGGCCAACAACTATCTGCTCGAGCAGTTCATACGCGACAGCACTAACCATCGCACTGACCGTTATGGCGGATCGATCGAAAACCGCACGCGTCTAACGGTGGAAGTTACACAGGCTGTCGCGGAGATATGGGGATCGGAGCGTGTCGGCGTTCGACTGTCTCCTCTTACGAGGTCGCCAGCCAATGCACCGTTCGATAGCACTCCACAGGAAACCTATGGCTTTCTTGCCGAGCGGCTTGGCGAACTTGGGCTGGCGTACCTGCATTGTGTGGAAGGGCAGACGCGGGGAGCCAACGCCGCATCAGAGTTCGATTTTCAGCTCCTGCGTCGCAAGTTCGGAGGCCAGTATATTGCCAATAATGGCTACAACGGTCCATTAGCGCGTGAAGCGATTACGAGCGGTTGGGCTGATATGGTCGCTTTCGGACAGTATTTTATTGCTAATCCAGATCTAGTGGAACGACTTCGCGTCGGCGCTCCTCTTATAGAAGCGCCACGGGAGACATACTATGGCGGCGGTGCCCGCGGCTATATCGACTGGGTGACCATGCCATCTTAATGAGCAAGCAGTACCTCTCTGCGAGAGACTAAATATGTAAAAGTCTCACCGAAAAAGATTTGAGTGAAATCAGCCAGTTATGATTATGTTTGTTTCTTTATGACGAAGGGAGGCCACAATGGGTTGGACTGATTTCACCCGTCGGCAATATGCCCAACGCGCAATACGGTATGCAAGCGATTGACGGACCGGGAATGGGAATTGATTTCGCCTTGCCTGCCTGAACCGAGGCGGCTGGGCAGGCCGCAGCACCGATCTTCACGAGGTGGTGAATGCGTTGCTTTACATCACCACGACCGGTTGCCAGTGGCGGATGATGCCCAGAGATTTTCCGTCATTTACCACTGTGCAGTCCTATTTTTACGAATGGCGCGCGACAGTTATGGCGTCGGATCAACCACCATCTTGTGATGGAGGTACGTGAATTGGTAGGTCGAGAAGCCTCGCCGTCTGCAGGCGTGATCGACAGAAAAATCGTGTCAACGGCGGATAAATCACCATATTTCTCAGTCACTTATCCCATTTCGAGACAAGTGATTTCCGAGCAGGAATTATATATAAATTCGATAGAATAATAAGATTAAATTTTCCGGTCACCAAGGTGCTGGCGGCAAAGTTTCATCGTCTACCGCGCCGCAAATAAACTATTTTACCTGTTAAATAACTTTCGATCATCTAGTCTCCTTCTGCAACTGAAGAGTGGGTGGTGACGGGTATGAAAGTGCGGACTAGGGGGAGTGGAGGGCTGATGATTTGGGCGGGCAGTCTTTTTGTCCTGCTTGGCCTGTTGTTCCTCATGCCCGTGATCATGCTTGTAATCGGCATATTTACAACCGAGCCGCTCGGGCAGGGGGCGGACTGGAGCTTTTCGGCATTTTCTGTGCTGGCGACTCCGAACGTGCAATCGGCCTTCATTGCTTCAACGGTGATCGCGATAGTAACGTCGATCGCCGGAGTGACGATCGCCGCAGTCTTTGCGTTTTTGTCGGAACGCACCGACGCACCGCTTCGTCGTTTGATCACGCCGGCGATGCTGGTGATGTTCGCGACCCCATCCATCTATTATGCGCTCGGCTTCAGCCTGCTCGCCAATCCCTACACCGGCCTGCTCAACGATGTCGCCCGCATCCTCTGGGGATCTACCGGACCGGTCGTCAACATCGAATCCTGGGGTGGGTTGCTGACCGTCCTGACATTCCGCACCGTCGCCTTTGTTTATCTCCTGATGGTCGCGGCCTTTCGGGCGATCGATCGTGCTCATGAGGACGCCTCGCTGGCGAGCGGTGCCACCCCACTGACAACTTTCCTAAGGATAGACCTGCCGATCATTGCGCCCGCGCTCAGTGGCGCGGCAATCTATGCGATGATCGCGGGGCTGCAGTCCTTCGACACGCCGTTGATCCTCGGCCAGCCGGTCGGAATCGTACCGCTCGCAAGCCTCGTCTACGGCCTGATCGACCGCCAGTTCCCACCGCAATACAGTCACGCTGGTCTTCTCGGCACAATCCTGGTCGTTATCGCATTGGCCATGGCTACCCTGCAGCACCGGCTGCTCGGCAGGAAGAGCTTCGTTTCGATCGGTGGTAAAGGTGCGCGGCCTGAACCGCACAGGCTTGGGCGCTGGGGCGCTGCTGCCGGCAGCTTCATTGCTCTCTACCTGCTGATCGTGCAGATTATTCCTTTTGGCATGCTGATCTTCTCGGCATTCCAGCCCTATCCGGGCGTCTACGGTACGCTCACCTTGCAGCATTTCAGCCGGGTTCTGGCCTCGCCGCGCACCACAACAGCAGTTACCACGACCATCGCGCTTTCGGTCGGTGTGAGCTTCGTATCGATGGTTCTCGCCCTCGCAATTGCCGTTGTCAGCAACCGGCTGTCGGCCGTGTGGGGTGCGCTGATGCGGTCCCTCGTCCTTATTCCTTTCGCGATGCCCGGTATTGTCACCGCGGTAGCGATCGTCTGGGCTTACATCAGCATTCCCGGCCTGCGCGAGCTTTACGGAACGGTGTGGCTGATGGCCATCGGACTGGTTGTGGTCGTAATGCCGTTTGCGCTGCATCAGGCTCAATCCGGCCTCAGTCAGATCGCGCCCGAACTTTATGCATCCGCGCAGGTGAGCGGCGCACCGCCGGCCCGTGCATTTGCCGACATCGTTCTGCCGCTGATCCTTCCGCACTTTCTGACGGGCTGGTTTCTTGCCGCCATCGCGATTGCCGGCACGCTGGATATTCCGCTCCTGCTTGGCTCGCCCCATGTGACCACGATCGCGGCGGAAGTCTTCGATCTGTCCGCGCAAGGCAAGGTCGCGCAGGCCGCGGCGCTACTCATCATGCTTGTCGGTGGGCTGTCGCTGGCCGGCCTCCTCTGTCTAGCCGTTCGCCGCTGGGCGAGGAATTCCGTCATGCGCCGCGTGATGGCTAGGGCGAATGCAACACACAACCGGCTCAATCCGTTTTCCGCATCGGTACAAGGAGCAACGCGATGACCGCGATCAGCATTCACAGACTGCGCAAATCGTACGGAAGTGCGGTCGCGCTTCGAAGCCTCGATCTGGATGTCCGGGAAGGTGAATTCGTCGTACTTCTCGGTCCCTCTGGCTGCGGCAAGTCGACTACTCTGCGTTCCATCGCCGGACTGGAGCAGCCTGACGACGGTGTCATCCAGTTCGGTCTGCGGACGGTGTTCGATGCGGCCCTTGGCCGTTTCGATCCGCCGCACCGGCGCAATATCGGCATGGTATTCCAAAGTTATGCCCTCTGGCCGCATATGACCGTGGCTCAGAATGTCGGTTACCCGATCAAGGTGAGGGGCGGATCGGACAACAGCGTGCGACAGGGGGTGGCAATGGCCCTGGCGCTCGCCGATCTCGCGGCCTATGCTGAACGGTTCCCCCACGAACTGTCCGGCGGCCAGCAGCAGCGCATCGCGCTTGCCCGGGCGGTTGCTGCCGATCCGGCGGTCCTGTTGTTCGACGAACCGTTGTCTAATCTCGATGCGCAATTGCGTCAACGCCTGCGCAACGATCTGCGCCGGATCCATAAGGAGGCACCCCGCACCTCGGTTTACGTCACCCATGACCAGTCGGAAGCACTGGCTCTCGCGGATCGGGTTGTTGTGATGCGGGCAGGCGCCATCGAGCAGATCGGTACACCTGAGGAGATCTTCCGCCAGCCACTAACCCGGTTCGTTGCCGAGTTCGTCGGCTTCGAGAATTTTCTGGAAGCGACCGTCGATACCGTGGACGACGGGGTAACCTTTATCCACCCGAGGGGCTGGCCGGAGCGTATCGCCATCGTGCCGCGCAGGAAGGTGGAGCCCGGGGAAGCGCTTCTCGTCGCATTCCGCGCCGCCGCGATACGGCCGACCGGAGACGGTGCCGCCGGAGGCACCAGTGGCGCGCTTCTCAATCCGCTTTATTGCGGCGATCACTATCGCGCCGATCTGTCGATCGGTCCCGACCGGCTCGCCATGACGCTGTCCATGGAACACGCCGCCCTGGTCCGAAGCGGGCAGGCGATGAACGTGCCCTTCATCATTCAGCCGGAAGAGATCGTCCTGCTCGATCCGGTGCTCGACAACCCGACCTCCCTGCCAGCCCGCGCTCAGGCCGCGTGAGACCAAAAATCGGAAAACACCGTCAAGGAAACCACAATGTCCATGCTCAACAAATTGAAGGCCTCGGCGATTTCAGCCGGCCTCGTCCTGCTCGCCATCACTGGTGCTTCTGCCGCACAGGTTCCCGCCGAACTTGTGCCGCTCTACGGGAAGGCAAAGACGGCAGGAGCACGCGAGGTCGTCGTCTACACGCCCTATGGCAATCACGACCCACTGTGGAAAGCGTTCAACGAGGACTTTCCCGAATTCAGCGTCAATGCAGTCGTTATTACCGGAGCGCCCCTAGCCACACGTCTTCAGGCGGAGAAGGCGACCGGCAACCATGCCGGTGACATCGTCATCGGCAATGCGAGCGCGACGATTGCCTACAAGGAGCTCGGTTATCTGGACGCTGACACGCCGCCGACGGTTGGCACTCTTCCGGCACGTTTCAAGGATCCGGAAGGCTATTTCCAGATCCCCTTCACCAATCTTTTCACGCTGATCTACAACACAAGGCTGGTGGCCGAGGCGGATGTTCCAAGGACGCTCGACGAGATCCTCTCGGACAAGTGGAAGGGCAAGTTCACCTATGGCCGCGTCCGCGGCACCGGTGCCACCGACACGGCCCTGGCGACGCTGGATTACAACGGCGCCCTGACCCCGCAGCAGCTGCGTCTCATCCACGACAATTCCGTCGAATCCGATGGCAACGGTCCCGCAATCCAGGCGGTCGCTCAGGGCCGGCTGCCGTTCGATCTGTGGGCGCCGACCCAGAGCGTGGTGCCGCTGCAGAAGGACGGCGCACCGCTCGGCATCCGTTTCCTCGAAGATTCATCGATCGTGTTCGGCCCCGGTGTCGCACTCCTGGCCGGGTCTCCGAACAGAGACGCCGCAAAGCTTCTAAAGGCGTGGCTCTATACGCCTCGCGCCCAGGCGATCTATGCCGCTGCGACCAACAGTTACGGCACCATCCCAGGAACACCTTTACCGGCAGGCCTGCCTTCCGTCGATACCTATCGGTTCAAGGACATTCCTGCGGCCGAGGCCAATACCTATCTGCACAACTTCCAGAAAAAGACCCAGCCGATCTGGGAATATTGAGAGCAAGGAGGGTTATAGAGATGCCAATAGAGTTCCGTGCGCGGCTTCCCGCTTCCGATAAGGCGGACGCCAGTCGTCTGTCCTCGGACCAGAACAACCAGAGCCGCCAGGCCAGCTATTTCGGCGCATCGGTGATCCAGCGTTCAGTGGACGAGGAGTTCCTCACCCGCACCGCGCGTGACAACGAGAATTCCGGTTTCCACAGTGCGCTAATCGCCCAGCGCAGCACCTGGCCTGAAGTCGCTGCGCTCGCGACATGGGTGCTAGCCAATACAAAAACGCTGAAGATCGTTATGGCGCATCGCATCGGTCTTCAGCAGCCGACTGTCGCGGCGCGCGCGCTCGCCACGATCGATCGGTTGTCGCAGGGTAGGGCACTCGTACACTTTATCCTGGGCAGCACCGAGGAAGACCAGCGCCGGGACGGCGACTTCTTGGCTAAAGCCGATCGCTACCGGCGGGCCGGTGAATATCTCGAGATCTTCAACCGTCTTCTGACCGGCAGCGAACCCTTCGACTTCGAAGGGGAATTCTACCGCGTCGAAAACGCCATCCCGTCCGTTCATCCGGTCCAGAGCCCGCGGCCTGTCCTTTCGATCGCAAGCGCCGCCGACGAGGGCCTGGATCTCGCTGCCCGGCATGTGGATACCTACGCGCTGAGTGCCGAACCGCTGGCGGAAACCCGTGAAATCCTGACCCGGGTGAAAAGCCGGGCTGACAAGCTCGGGAAACGGTTGCGGTTCTGGAGAGATGCGAATTTCATCCTCGCACCGACAGACGAGGCCGCGCGCGCGAAGGCCGAAACGCTGAAAGCCAATCTCGCCGCGAATGCCAGCGGGGCCAACAATCTCAGCCTGTTCTCGCCGCAAAGCGTCGGCGGCCAGCGCGGCGCCGAGTTCTCAGCGCGGGGCGACTGGCACGATCGCGCGCTCTATACGGGGATTTCAAAGTTTGCCGGGTCGGGGCCTGCCTTTGTCGGTTCTCCGGAAACCGTCGCGGAGGCGGTGCTCGACTATTACGATCTCGGGATCGAGACCTATTCGATCGGTGCGCCGGCTGTGACCCAGGAGGATCGGGAGCTTCGCGACGATCTGCTACGCAGACTGGCGGCAGGATCGCAGGAGCGCGATCAGCAATGCAAGAAAGGTCTGGGGGCAGCGTGACCGACGATTCCGACCGGAACACCATCTGGTACACGCGCTGCCCACTTCCGACGGCGCTGTCCTTTGCCTACAGGACCGGCATTCTTGCGCGACACATCGAGGGAAGCGGTTTCACGCTGCTATCGCTCAAGGGTGCCGCGTCCAGAGAAATGCGACAGTCACATTTCGACAACACGTTGCCCGGCATGATACGCCAGGGCGGCAACGTGCCGCCGATCTGGTCGCGATCAAAGGGTCGCGATATCCGCCTTGTCGGGCTAAGCTGGACCAATGAGGCACAGCTCGTGCTCACGCTGCCCGAAACGGGCATCGATACGATCGCTGCTCTGCGTGGACGCAGGCTGGCCTTGCCGGTCCGGCCGAATTATCCGGTCGATCACTGGAGGGCCAGCGTATTGTCCGGGTACGAAAACGTTCTGTCCCACGCCGGGCTGGTGCTGTCTGATGTTACCCTTGTGGAGATCGAGATTCCTGACGAGGGATCCGAGCAACGGGAGGAAGCCGATGGCTCCGCACTGAAAATGAGCAGAAGGTCAATCTCGCGATCAACGCTGTCGGCGCAACGTTACGAGGCTAGGGCGCTGATCCGCGGCGAGGTCGATGCCCTGTTCGCGCCGGGACATTACGGTGTCGCTCTGAGCGAGTTTCTCGGTGCATCCGTGGTGGCCGATCTTTCGGCGGAGCCGGACCGCCTAAAGAAGATCAACAATTTCACCCTGCTTGCCCTGACCATGGAGGGTGGTCTCGTAGATCGCGATCCTGACGTCGCGGAACGTATCGTGATAGCAACGCTGGACGCGGCGGAATGGGCGCGTCGCAACGCTGAAGAGGCCGCCCGTATAGTCGCCGCCGAATCTGGTAATGCCGAGGACTTGGTAACCTCCATCTTCGGGGCGGATTTTGCCGGTGACCTCGCTCCCGGGTTCAGTGACGAGCAGGTCGATGCGCTCGAGCGGCAGATATCGGCTCTGCATCGCAATGGGATCATCAGCGCGAAGATAGCGGCATCGTCCTGGATAGACCGGAGGCTTTTGGAAAAGGCCACCGCCAGATGGAGCACCGGGGGCCGCTTGGCATAGGCGTTGGAAACAGCTTGGTGAAACGCGGCGAGCCGGATATCCATTCTACCAATCCCACGTAGACTTTTCCGGAACTCATGACCGATCGCGCCAATCTTCGTGACACGCAAACCTCGCTTCCCACCGCTTTGCTGCGGGCACGCGAAGCGATGGCAAGCAGATTTCGGCCCATCTTTGCACTGTATGACATCACAGACGCGCAATGGCGAGTGCTGCGGGTACTGGACGAAGCTGAGATGCTGACGGCTTCCGATGTTGCCCGGCGGGCGATGATCCAAGGGCCCAGTCTGACCCGAATTATACGGACACTCAACGAGCGTGGCCTGATATGCATCCAGAAGAACGGTGCAGACGGACGTGCAGTGCTGTTGACGATTGACAAAGCCGGCCGCTCCCTGATCAGAGAGATCGTGCCGCAGACATCGGGACTCTATCGGCACGTCGAAGAGAGCTTCGGCGCGGCACGTATGTCAACGTTGATCGGCCTTCTTAACGAACTTGCCGAACTGCCTCTGGATGAAAGCTAGGGTTTCAGTCCTGATCTCTAGAGCATTTCCGGTGAACCCGTGTTCACCGGAAATGCTCTAACTCTTTGTTTTAATGCATAGTCCGGACGCCAAATCCGATTCGGATTTGACAGGAAATGCCCTAGCGCTTTCGTTGAGAAGGCTTGAACATCGGTCTCTTCACCTTGGGTGCCTTTGCACAGGCTTGGAGGCAAATGCAGGAGCCGCCACCAGTGATCGACGTCGAGGCTGTAAAGTCGAGCGTGCCATCAGTTGTCCTCGCGTCCGGATGAACAGTTATGCCACCACCGTAAAAGCGCTCGTTTCCGACAGGGTCCTGTAATGTCTTGAACCGCTCGAGCGTCCCGTCGTGATCAAGCTTCGCCGTAAACAAGCGCGCCCGCCAAAGCAACTGGCTGGCTATGATCACATAACCGAGCTTGCCCCATCTTCGCTTCGCGTCCTGTGTCACCGCAACAGCCAGGTCAGCGCTGAAGCTGATACTGGCAACACTAAAGAAGGGGATGTCGGTGGCGATACCGAGGTCGATTCTAGTCGCTTTTTCCTCTCGCGATGACATCGATGGCAGCGCGCAGGTCCAGGGGCAGGCCTATGGTGTGGGCGAAATCATTTGCCGTGCCAAACCGAGCCATATGTGGACGGCACCTTACCTGCAAGAGTTCATTTCGAATGATTGGATTGGATCGCTTGCGTTCATATGTCCGGCCTGTTGGTGCGTTCCGCCTGGCTCTTCTGATCCTATGGTGGGAGGGCCAACGAGCCGATCCAGGAGAGAAGCGTGGACCCCGAAAGACATTGAACACCGGTGCGGAAGATAACTCGATAGCGCTTGACCTCAACACGCCGAATAGAGAAGGTCTCATTACAAGGTGCCGGGGTAGCGAAGCCGCTCGCACGCATGCCCTCAATGGCGCTGCAGCGAGGGCGACGGCTTGTGGTTGCTGCGATCATCCCGGTTCACTTGCCGCGGGTAGATGCAGCCGATGCCACAGAAGGATGCCACCAGCGGCGGCAGCGCAAACCGTCATGACAGCGGACATGCTAATAACCGGCGTCAGGGTCGACGTCGCCATAGCGCCAAAGGCGCTCGCTGCCGCGCCGAGGACCATTTGAACGGAGCGGCTCAGGCCACTGGCCGTTGCGGCCACGCCCGACATCGGTTGCATCGCGCAGTGAACAGCGTTCGGCGCAATGATGCCGAAGGAGATCGTTACGATGGTGACGAGCGGAACGAGGGTCCAGAGGGTGGCAAGATCCAACAATGCGAGTAGCAGGCTCAGCAGAACTGCGAAATTCATGGCGCACAGGGCGCAGCTGATCAACATCATTGGCGATATCTTGCTGCTCAGGCGCGCGCTGAGACTTGATCCGACAATCAGGCCGCAGGACATAAGCCCGAATGTCAATGCGAAAGAGGACGCACTCAGGCCGAAGGTCTGGATGAAGACCGCCGCTGACGCCGAGATATAGGCAAATTTGCAGGCAAAGCTGAAGGCGTAGACCAAGGTAAAGTTGCGAAACGTGCGATTGGCTATAACTTCGACATACCGCGAGGCGAGAGTTGCCGAACTGAGGGAAGGACGGCGATCTTTGTCCATGGTCTCGGGCAGGCAGAACGCGACAGTGAGCGCCAATATGAATGCCACCATGCCCTGGGAGAGATAAACCATCTCCCAGGACACAATCCCGAGCATAGCGCTCCCGATCAAAGGGGCAACCAGAGGCGCAACACCGATCACCGTCATGATCTTTGCGAACATCGTCCGTGCCTCGACCCCGTCCATGGTGTCGCGCACGATTGCGAAAGGCACGACGGCACAAGCGCCCCCGGCGATCCCTTGCAGCAATCGAAACCCCAGCAGGGCCGAAAAGTCGGTCGTGAAGGCGCATGCTCCCGCGGCAAACGCAAAAACCAACAGGCCTGACAACATGACCGGCCTCCGGCCGAACCGATCGGCGAGCGGCCCTGCAAAAAGGGGCGTTACCGCAAAGCCGAAAAGAAACACGCTGAGGGTAAGGGGACCGCGCCCCGCAGCGTCAGCAAAGGCTGCTTCTATGGAGGGGATCGCGGGCAGACCCATGTCAATCGCGATCGGTGGCAGGGCCGATAGAGCACCCAGCAGTAAGATGAACGCCGATGAACCAGGTTTCATTCTACCGTTCCCCAAGGGACGGCCGGCACGATCGCGGCTTCAGAGTGGTAGAGCGGGATATGGATGCTGATGATCACGATTCCTCAGCTGAGGTAGGAGCTAAAGCGTTCAAGAGGGTTTGGCAGTCCGCGTTACTGGTACTGACCAGATCGACAGGCTTTACAGTTCCTATCCAGAAGCCATAGCCGTGGTTATTGTCCAGGTCCAGTCACTGCCGGCCTTTTACAGAAGCCGAGGGGTCTCGGAGGTAATGCAGGATTGGCTGGCTTGCATCACCTGCGGGGACGGTGCCTTGCCAAGGCTCTCCGCCAGTTGGGCCTGCAGAGGTGCAATGACGAGGAGGTTGAATATCCATGCAGGTAATTCGTTCATGTCAGTTCCAATTTTAACCGTGTTTGGAGGTCCATGCCGTTACGCCGGGCGCATCCTGACGCTCTGGCTGTCATCGGTCAGGAGAGGGAGAGGGAGAGGTGGTTGTGCCGGAGACAAAAGGGGACGGCTGCTACTTTTTCACAATGCCCCATATGGCGTGAATTATTCCAGGGAAGTACCCGAACAATATCAGGATAATGTTCACGCAGAAATGAAATCCGATTCCGACCTGAAGGAAAACGCCGACCGGCGGAAGTAGGATTGCGAAGAGAATTCGAATGATATCGCACGTTCATTTCCTGATATATTGGGAACGATCTAAGCCCACGTATCGTTGAGTTCAGAGCTTCCTGAGCCTTGGAGCAGTCCGGTTTGAGGCAACTATCCTAGGAAAATGAGTTTGCCGGTTAGGGATAGAGGTAGAGGCTCGGCCAATCCTTGCGAGGGATACGCGCTCCTTCGGCATACCGGAACGCCTCGATACGCAGGTGGTCCCTACTGGTCGTACAGTCGTAGGATAGTCGATACCAGTCGCCTTTTCGACGAAAGACCGCGCCGGAGGCCAAAAGATGAATCGGTGCTCTGATAGGTCGGGAAAATGTGTACGATATGACCTTGTCAGCATGAAGCTGTTCCATCCCCTCGATATCGCATCGCTGTTCGAGCTGATCGGCTTCGTTCAGCTTCTTGAGCTGCGAAATAACTTTCGCATCCAGCGAATATGCCGAAGATGGGAACGACAACACGGCGACCGCCAGGAGAAGTGTGGAGAGACAAAACGGGGCTCGTGCATTGCTCATCATGGAGAGGCTCCAACGGTCGTCAAACTATGGCTCCTGACTTCCAGACAGTCCTGATCTTTCGGGTGACCCTGATGTCTTCCAAGGGGTTGCCATCAAGCAGTACCAGGTCAGCCTTCTTGCCGGGCGCGATCATTCCGCGATCCGTCAGCCCTAGTGTTTCGGCAGCCTTGCTGGTCGCCAGCATCAAAGCCTGCGAAGGTGTGATCCCTGCATCGACCAGCAACTCCAGTTCGCGATGCTCGGCAAATCCAGGAACACGCAGAGGCATCGCGCCTGAGTCGGTTCCGAAGCCGACATTTAGTGCCTGTCCCAGCGCCGCTTTGGTATTCTGCTGATTGATGGCGAGCGCCCGCTTCCAGAACGGCAGCGCAGAACTATTGATTTGCTTGCTCCGCCATTCGTTTGCGGAAAACTGTGCCAGCAGATCAGGGTGCAGGGCTTTACTGACGAATGGATCGTTTAGAACCTGCGGCTGTTCCGCGAAAAGGAAAAAGGCGTCGTCGACGCTCAGGGTCGGAATGTACCATGCGCCGTTCGCCTTCATCAAGCTTACGAACTCGTCGTCGATCGGCTTGTCACGAACGCCGTGCGCAAGGACGTCGGCGCCGGCGCGCAAGACGTCCTTGGCGTCATCAAGGTAGTGAATATGAACATAGACGGGAAGGCCGGCCTTATGGGCTTCATCGATAGCAGCCCGGTAAATCTCGGGCTGCATCTTGACGAGCTTCAGCATCTGGAAGTCGTCGAGCCACAGTTTGATGAAGTTCGTTCCGCGTGCGGCTGCAGCGCGAACGGCTTCTCTTGCCTCGTTCGGCGTTGCAGGGCGATCGAGCTGATCGGTGCCGAGTGGCGCGGGCGGCGCGCCTTTTGGTACGCCCAGTCCGTGATCCGCCACAAATATATCCGCCCCTCGGGCAGAGCCATTCTGGAGCTTCCCGCGCAGACTGTAGACGACAGCGCTGTTCGTCCCCATTGAGGCGACGGTCGTAACGCCGTAGTCGAGATATACGCCCAGTTGGCGCAGAATGTTGGCCTCGTTTTGGGCAGGCGGGCCCATCGTCAATCCATCATAACCGCCGACATGAACATGGCCGGAAACGAGGCCGGGGATTACGCTGCATGACGATGCGCTGATGACGGTGGCGTTCGACGGGGCTGTGACTGAGGACATCGGGCCCACCGCAGCGATCATACCGTCGGCAACCACGATGCGCGCACTCTCGAGAGGAAAGCCGCCGGAGCCATCGATGACGCGAGCGTCGTCAATGACGAAAGAGGATGCGTTATCCTGAGCACGAGCCGGCAGCTCTACAGCCAAAGCTGCAATGGATGTCGCCATCAGTCTGCGACGTGTCAACGCCATCATCTGTACCTTTCTCGCCGATGCGAGTGTGCGGCTGGGAACTGTGCCAGCACAACCGCGTTATTATATGAATGTCTTTTACTGACTAAATAGACATTATTCAACCCTGGGCCTGATTGGACTGTGGAAGAGACTGCAGTGTCGATTGGCTGGGACAATTAGGAAAGGTCAAAGATGGTGAGGAGTTTCACCCTCGGAGCGGCACTGTTCCTTCTCGTGTCATGTCAGGAAAAACCGCCCGAACCGGATGTCAAGCCAGGGACCGAAACGATGGATCCGGCGCCGCGGACGGATGGGCAGACATCGCCGCCCGTCGGTCAACAATGAAAAAAGGGCGCCTCGCGGCGCCCTTGGCTTTCATTGGGGAAGAGCCCAGGCAATGATGCTGTCGCCGATCTTGGTCGGGATGCGGGCATGCCCGCCGACGACCATGACGATGTACTGGCGGCTGTTCTGCACGTAGGTCAGCGGCGTGGCCTGGGTGCCCGCGGGAACGCGGGTTTCCCAGATCAGTTCGCCGGTTTCGGTGTTGAAGACGCGGACGAACTGGTCGATCGCCGCACCGATGATGGTGACGCCGCCGGCGGTCGCAACACCGCTGCCATCGCTCGGAGTGCCGATCTGCCACTTGGTGCGGCTGGGGATGCCCATCGGACCATTGTCGTAACCGGTACCAAACGGACGGCTCCAGGCGACATCCCTGGTGCGAAGATCGACGGCGGAGATGAAGCCCCATGGGGGTGCGATGCACGGCTGATTGAGAGGCGACAGCCAAGGACCCTTGGTCGCACCATAAGGCTGGCCTTCCTGAACACGGTAGCCCTTCGACTGACCGGGTGCTGCCTGGTAGGATTTGGCGCCGATGGCATCCAGTTCCCTGCGCTCAACCAGGCCCTGCAGGTAGGGCATGCGCTGGTTGTTGAAGATCAGCAGGCCGCGCTTGGCGTCGACCATCAAGCCGCCCCAGTTCAGGCCACCGTGGTGTCCGGGATATATCAGGCTTTTTCTGCCCGGTTCCGCAGGCGTGAACGGCGCGTTGTCGTAGCGAGCCTGCACGAAGTCCATACGGCACGACATCTGGTCAAAGGGCGTCAGGCCCCAGGTACTGGCTTCCGTCAGAACTTCATGCTTGCGGCTCGGGCGGCCCATCGTGTTGGGCATGTCGAGCGACATCGGCTGCGTCGGCGAGAGCTTGTCACCGGGGCCGCCGTCGGTCTTGACCGGGACTTCCGTCACATCGACCAGCGGCTGGCCGGTCTCGCGATCGAAAATGAAGATCTGGGCCGACTTGGTCGCCTGGATCACGGCCTTGCGGATGCCCGTGTCTGTCGGGAAGTCGATCAGGCTCGGCTGCGGGCTGAGGTCGTAATCCCAAATGTCGTGATGGACAGTCTGGAAATGCCAGCGCTCCTGACCGGTCTGGGCGTCGATCGCCACCAGCGACGAACCGTACTTCTCTTCAGCCGGGGTACGTTCGCCACCGTAGAAGTCGCCGGCCGGGTTGCCGAGCGTGACGTAGACGAGGCCGAGTTCGTCGTCGGCCGACAGCGGCGCCCACGAGTTCGGCGAACTCAGGGCATAGGTTTCGCCTTCGACCGGAGCGGTGGTAATGCCCGGACGACCGATGTCGAAAGCCCATTTCAACTGGCCCGTCACCGCATCGAAGCCGCGCACGACGCCGGACGGAGCCGGACGGACGTCGGAGTCGATAACCTGGCCGCCCACAACGACCGAGCCGCGCACGATCGTCGGGGCCGAGGTGATCGCAGCCGAGCCGTTGCGGAAATTGCCGGTGCCGGGCATCAGATCGACCTGGCCGTTCGTACCAAATGACGAGCATGCCTGACCGGTCTGCGCATCAACGGCGATCAGACGCTGGTCGGCGGTACCCCAGATGACGCGCTGAGCGCATTCGCCGGTCACGCCTGGCTGTTCGTGATAGGCAACACCGCGGCAATTCGCGCCGTTACCGGCAAGCGAATCATAATCGACCTTGGGATCGAAACGCCATTTTTCCTTGCCGGTTTCAGCATCGATGGCGACGGCGAGCTGTCTCGGCGTGCAACTGTAGAGCGTGTTGCCGATCTTGAGCGGGGTGGCCTCGTTGAGATGAGCAACCTTTTCGCCGGCCTTCGGCATGTCACCGTGATGATATTCCCAGACCTTTACCAGTTGGGAGGCATTGGCCGGCGTGATCTGTGCCGCAGGCGAATAGTGGTTGCCGAGGTTCGAGCCGGCGTAGGCGGTCCAGTTCGTCTCGTCATGCGACGCGGCGACATTGCCGTCCGGTGAGGTGACCGTCGAGCGGCTGAAATCCCGCTTCGGTCGCGCAGCGACGGCACTCGCGTCAGCAAGCTGGATCCCGGGAAACCACGTTATCGGTACGATTATGCTGAGGAACATCACGAATGGAACGATGCCGTTGATGGCGATCCATTCCCTGCCGCCGAGGCCGGTAATCCGTCGACGGGCTACCGGCCAGAACAGCAGGAGGATGCCGCTGACGGCGATCAGCCAGCCGACGCGCGGAATATAGGCCCAACCGTTGGCGCCCGATTCCCAGATCGCCCAGGCGAAGGTAAGAAGAGACGCGCCTGCGAAAACGAAGAACCCGACCTTCTTGCCGCGGGCCATCTGGACTATGGCGACGATCAGGGCAAGTCCCATCAGGACATAGTATGGGCTTCCTCCGGCAAGCAGTAACTGCCCGCCCCAGAAGGCAAGGGCCGCCCCGAGGATGCCGACGAGCACCAGGTAGATAATAAATGCATAGTCTCCTATGCCGTTTTTTGGTCGAGCGAAATTGCCGCCAGCCATAGATCTCTCCATGTGACTTGAGTGTTTCGTGTTTGTCGGGTGGACATCGGCATGATGCGGTGATGCCCAGGTGGATTGCCGAACCCATCAGGCAACCGGCAAAAAATCCTCTTATTTACGCTGCGCTGAGCAGTTGGATGTGGTTCTATCGTTGCCGTTCATCGGCAGGACAGAGATGAAGGCGCATTCTGTGTGATGCGGCGTCAAGGTCGTTCCGTTCGATCAGGTCGAGGATTTCCAGATGTTCTTCAATGTCGGCACGGAGGCGATCATCATTACGAGCCCGGTACACGAAAAGCCGCCGCCGGGCATTGAGACGCCGCAGCGTCTCCAGAGCGAACTGGTTGCAGGACGCGGCAACGAGCAGTTCGTGGAACTCGCAGCCGTACTTGAACAGATCCGGATTGGAATAGCTGCTTATACCCTTGGCCAAGACATCTTCCTGACGGGTGCGGAGGTTCGCCAAGACTTCAGCTGAAATGGAGAAACGAGGTTCCAGTAAAGTTGCTGGTTCGATCATAGCGCGCAGTCGCATCATGTCGGCGTAAGCATCAGGGTGCCGCAACACCTCGGAAAAGCGCCAGCCATATCCCGCCGAGCGCTCGAGCCAACCGCTCGTTACCGCGCGATCCAGGACGCGTCGCAACTGCACTTCTCCAACGTCATAGCGGCGCAGAAGCTCCTGCTCTGTGACGACCGGCGGAAGGGTGCCGTCCAGATGGTCGTCGGCGAGCCGCATGTAAAGCTGCTCGAAGGCCGAGCCTTTGCCCAGCAGTGACTGGACCTTGCTTCCGTCGATCGGTGCATCGAGCACGAAGCCCTTGTTGGCGATGGTCGTGACGATCCCGAGCTCGCATAGCTCATTCAGGTTGGCGCGCACCGGCGCCCGAGAGACACCGAGCCGCTTTGCAATCCTCGCTTCGAACAGCCGGTCTCCCGGGACGAGGTTGCTCTCCGCAGCGATCTCTAGAATTTCGGATTTAAGGTTGAGCGCACGCTCGCTTTCTTTTGACTCCACCATGTCGCCTCCTTCCTTTCGGTGCGGCAACTCGTCGCGCCAGACCGTCCAAAAGTCAAATGGAAAGTGCATTTAACAAGGAAAATAGACATTTATCGCATCACGTCTGCCTTCTCGCTCTGGAGGAGGGGGATGCAAACGCCTGGGGTGTGGCTATTCCGAACCATGTATCGGCAACAGGGATAGGAATTATTTACCGCACTGGCAGCAGGAATGCGCTGCTGCGGACGTCACTTTTTGCGTGACTGGAACGACCCGTTACCGACGTACTGACTCCGGCGGTTTTGTCTATTATACTGATAAAAGACATTGTGATTTGACGGGGCGGCGGATGTGCAGAAAAACAGCGATGAAAATTGCGCCATCAAACTGCCGGAGCCTGCTATGCCCATCCCTTCCGCTACTTCCCACGCTCCTGCTCGATATTCCGGGCCTGCCATCGCCTTTCACTGGACGACAGCGGTCCTGATCCTGATCGCCTATGTCACGGTCTATATGCGGATCTGGGGAAATGGCGAGAACGGATTTCTGCTCTATCGGATCCACACGACCGTCGGCGTGATCGCCGGGGTCATCGCGGTGCTGCGCCTAATCTGGCGTCAGGTCTCGCCCCCGCCCGCGGCGCATCCGGCCTCGCGGATCGAGCATCTCGCGGCGCAGGCCATGCATGTCGTGCTTTATGCGATGATGATCCTGATCCCGCTGACCGGCTGGATGGGGACAGGAAATGTCATCGCCTGGCTGGCCTGGACCGGAATCCCGACGTTCAGTTCGACCTGGATCTTTCAGTGGCTGGTCGAGGGGCAGTTTGGCCTGACATGGGAGGAGTTCGAGCCGCAGGCCGATGCGATGCATCAGCTTTTGGGACAGGCGGTGTTCTGGGTGCTGATCGCGCTGCATGCGGCGGCCGCGCTGTTTCATCAGATTGTCCGGCGCGATGGCGTGCTGACATCCATGTTGCCCGCGCGTTTTTCGCAGCGCTGACGACAGCGGCGCCGTCGCAAGAATAGTTTCTTTTATATATCAAAAAGGCGTATTACCGTCGCCCCGGCATTGAACCGTAAGGGATAAGAAATGACACCGGCCATCAGCCTCGTGGCGACCATCGAAGTTAACCCTGACAGTCAATCGCTGGCGGAGGCGGCCCTGTTGGACTGCATCCCGGCCTCGCGGGCCGAGGCCGGTTGCCTGCGCTATGAGGTCAACCGGGATCGCGATCATCCGGGGCGTTACGTTTTCTATGAGGCCTGGGCCGATCCGGCTGCGCTTGAAGCCCATGTCACCGCCCCGCATTTCCAGACCATGAATGCCCGTCTGGCGCCGGTTCTGGTCAAGGACTTCGAGGTGACATTCCTGACCCCGTTTGGCTGATTCTGCTCGGCTGATTCTTCTCTGACAGCATCAATCCGACCAACAGAAGGAGGCCATCCGATGTCCATCTCGCGCCGTAAGATGCTTGGCGTTTCCGCCGTACTGATGCGCACGAGTGATGCTTGGTATATGCCGACCCGGTAGCGTCGCCTTAACCGATTTGTGCTGATGAGTGGTATTGGACCGTCATGACCAATATGCCGATCACCGCCAAGTTCGCACATATGCCATCACGACATGGCGGCAGATCGCCATGTCGATCAAGGCCTGACAGTCGGGCCAAAACCGATACTGTACCCTGCATTCAATTAAGGCGACGCGACTACCGTGATTTCATCATGAACGCCTTGATCCCCTCAGCGTCTGATATGGGGTTTCGCCAAAGCGTTCGCTGTAGCTCTTGGCCATCCCCCCGAGGTTGACGAATCCCATCGGGCGCGCAATCGATGCGACGGTCTGCCCCCGTGCTGCCCCGCCCAGCATGGACCGCAACAGGTCCAGCCGTCGCGCCTTGAGATGGGCATGCGGAGTTACTCCCCTGAACCGCCTGAACCCCTCTGACAGACTGCGGGCCGAGACCCCGACCTTCTCGGCAATTTCGGCGATGGAGGGAGCCGTCGGGGCCAGTTCCTCCATCAGTTTCTCGGCATCGCGGACGTGCTTGGGGGCTGCGGCACGGGCGCCGGTATCAAGACGGATGCCGGCGTGACCAGACCAGTTGCGCAGCAGATCGAGGCAGATCATGTCTTCAAGCCGCTTCTCGATCAGCGGATCTGGAACCGCGTTCACCGTCGCATCGATGGATTTCGATGCGTAATCGAGCAGAGCAAGCCAGGCGGACCCCCCGGTGCCAAAAACGCAACGATGCGTCCACAGCTTGTCGTCGGGGACAAAACCGAACCAGCGCTCCGTAGTCTCCTCCATCATGCGATGCGGGATCGTCAGGTTGAATTGCAGGTCATGCCCGTCCGCGATATTCCAGTAATCCGTGCGGCTGCAATCGACCACATAGCTTTGGCCGGCCACCGTATCCACTGCCGTGCGGTTGTCGAGCGGGTGGCGCACGCTACCGCGCAAAGTGTTGACAACAAGAATATTGCCGGCTGCCGGATCGAATTCGTCAACCCGTGTCGGAACACCGAAACAGAACCGGCTGAAGGTGATCCTGCCGATCAGCAGCTTGCGCAGTGTGGCGTTCGGATCGTCGCCGCGGTTCAGGGGGCGCGTCACCAGGGGCATATAGGCCCTGTGGCAAAAGCTGTTCACATCCGACCATTCGCGCGAAGAGGTCAATTGTCCCGCCAGCAAGGGACGGCCCTGCTGGTCCTGTGTCAGTGCCGATTCCAGCATGAGTACGATTTCCCTCGCCATTGCGGACTCAAACCCGGCCCGGAACACCGACCACAACGGTTACATAATCTCCAGGTCCTGGGCAAGATGTCGCAGGAGCCGAAAGCCTCGCCATCACGATCCAGGCGACAGGGTGGAATCACCTGGTAGTTGGAACGAGGCCCACCATGATGTCTGGAGCAAAGGGCCGCCACCGACTTTCGACGGGCTGTCCAATACGTCATGTCGCCGCATGTCGATCTTTTCTTCCGATTTCGACTATCGTCTTCCGCTCCCAATCACACTTCTGCATACCATTCTCTACAGAAAGCCGACTGTCGGCGCTATGCGTTCAGACACATACCGGACGGCAGGGATGGTTCTGTGTCCCCTCCATCCGGCACAACTCAGCTTTGAAAGAAAGGAGGAGCGGGATGGAGAATTTGCGACGCGCATTCTCGGTGATCCTTGCTATTGCAGCGATCTATCTGGTGGTTTTGGGGGGCAGGTTGCTGCTCCTTGGTGGGTCTCCTTATTACCTGCTGGTCGGCGTCATCTATGCTGTCGCAGTCTGGCTGATGTGGAAGCAGGATCGCCGCTCGGTCGGGCTGATCGGTGCGGTATTGCTGATCACGGTTCTGTGGTCGACATGGGAAGTCCATGGGATCGGTGCTTATTGGGGCTGGCTGGCACGCCTGATGGTGCCGCTTGGCTTTGCCATTGTGTCCGCCCTTCTGTTCACCTCTTTCAGGGACAAGGTGGGGAAGGCGTGCCTGGGCGCTGCCGCACTCGGCGCTGTCTGCTTTGTCGCGGTCTTTGCGCGGGCCTTCATCAACGTTCCCTATATCGCCACCGCCACCACCCGCGATGACTACAAGATCGCCCAGTCCGACAACAAGCCGATCGACTGGACGGCCTATAGCCGCGACACGATGGGCATCCGCTTTTCGCCCTTCACCCAGATCAACCGCGACAACGTCAAGGATCTGAAGGTCGCTTGGACCTACCGGACCGGCCGCGACTTCTCGAACGCGAACTCGGTCGATCAGAACACCCCGCTCCAGATCGGCAACACGCTCTACGCCTGCACGCCCGAGAATGCGGTTCACGCGATCGACGCCACCACGGGCGAGCGGAAATGGCTCTATGAGGCCAAGGCCAAATCCTACACCTGGGCGCGCTGCCGCGGACTTGGCTACTATGAAAACACCGCCGCCGCCTCAGGCGAGATATGCGCCAGACGGATTGTCGGCAATACCGTCGACGGCCGCCTCTACGAACTGGACGCAGAGACCGGCGCGCTTTGCCCGCAGTTCGGCACCAATGGCGAAGTCGATCTTCGCGCGAACATGGGCGCGATGGGCCCAGGGTATTACTACCAGAACTCGGCCCCGCTGGTCGCCGGAGACAAGATCATCGTCGGCGGCTGGGTTGCGGACAACCAGAACCTCAGCGAGCCTTCCGGTGCGATCCGTGCGTTCGACGCGCTGACCGGTGCCCTGGTCTGGACCTGGGATCCCGGCAATCCCGATGTGGCGCGCGACCCGCTGAATGGCGGCGAATACACCGCCGGTACGCCGAACATGTGGACCCATGCGGCCTTCGATCCGGCGCTTGGCGTGGTCTATGCCCCGATGGGCAATGCCGGCACCGACTATTACAACGCCACGCGCCCTGAACACTCGCTTGAGTACAACGCGGCGCTGGTGGCGCTCGATGTAAACACCGGCAAACCGAAATGGTCGTTCCAGACCGTCCATGACGATTTGTGGGATTATGACATCCCGGCGCAGCCTGCATTGCTCGATATGAAAAACGATGCGGGCCAGATGGTTCCCGCCGTTCTGATCTTCACCAAGCGGGGCCAGATCTTCGCGCTTGACCGGCGCGACGGAAAGCCGATCAGCAAGGTCGAAGAGCTGCCGGTGCCGACGACGGGCACCGTGCCCGAGAACCGCGTATCGCCGACGCAGCCCTATAGCGTCGACATGCCGACGATCAACTCGGAGCGCTTTACCGAGGCTTCGTCCTGGGGCATGACGATGTTCGATCAGTTGTTGTGCCGCATCAGCTACAAGCAGATGCGTTATGACGGCGACTTCACCTTGCCGGGTCTTGACTGGACCCTCAGCAGCCCCGGGGTTCTGGGCGGCCAGAACTGGGGCAGTGCGTCTTACGACCCGCTCAACCGTCGGCTGTTCGTCAATGATATCCGCCTCGGCGACGTGAAGCGGATGATGACAAGGCCTGAATACGACAAGGCGCTGGAAACCCGCAAGCCTTCGGCGGATGGCCACGGACTTGCGCCGATGGACGGCACACCCTACGCCATCGAAAACGGCAACTGGTATTCGCCGCTTGGCGTGCCCTGCCAGCAACCGCCCCTCGGTACGGTGACGGCGATCGACCTCGACACCCGCTCCATCGCCTGGCAGGTCCCGGGAGGCACCGCCGAGCAACTTGGTCCGCTGAACATCAAGCTGGGCCTGCCGTTGACGCTGGGAATGCCGACCTATGCCGGCACCTCGGTCACGGCCGGAGGGATCGTGTTCTTCGCCGGGACGCAGGATTTCTATCTGCGCGCCTATGATGCCGCGACCGGCGAGGAACTCGCGAAGGTTCCGCTGCCGATCGGTGCAAGTGCTACGCCGATGGTCTTTATCTCGCCCGAGAACGGCAAGGAATATGTCGTCCTCTCGGTTGGCGGCGCGGCGCATTCGGCGGCTGGCGACTATCTGATGGCCTTCGCCCTGCCCGAATAAGGCCTGAGCGAATTACCGCAAGACTTTGGGACCTGCCGCAACTGCGGCGGGCCCTTGGGTTTCCGGGATCGAGAAACCTGAATGTGCCTTCTGACCTGCAGCCGGACATTCCACACCTGACACGGTCGTCGCTTCGCCTGGACAAGCTGCGCCGACATTTCTTCCTGCGCACGCACCTGCCGCAGCTCGAATATGTCGTCCGGCATATGCGCGAGAACCCGTAGCACCATCCTCGATCGATTGCTGTCCGGGCAGCAGGATGCTGCGATGGAAGCCATGCGCACGCATCTGTCCCGGTAGAGTTGCGCAGGGAGCAGCCGAATGGTTTGACGCCCCGGCTATCATTTGAATATAATCCATTTGAATTCAAATTATATTGGGGCCTATGTAGCACAGATGCTAACAGATCATCCCTTCTCCCGCCCTGCCAGGAACCCTCGTGACGAATTCGGTTTTCGCTTCGTCGTTCTGGCGCGCCGCTGGCGGCGCTTTGTCGATGATCGTCTGGTAGAATCCGATCTTTCCGATGCGACCTGGACGCCGCTGGTCCATCTGGACGAGGTTGAGGACGGCATCACCCAGACCGAGCTGGCCGCTCGCATCGGGCTGGATGCTTCAAGCCTCGTGCGGCTGCTCGACATTCTTTGCGCGCGCGGTCTGGTCGAACGTCGGGTCGCTCCCGATGACCGCCGGGTAAGACGCCTCCATCTGACACCGGCGGGCAGAGCCGAAGTGACACGCATCCGTCAGCTGTTGCTTGCCGCCGAGGCCGAACTGCTCTCGGACAGTTCGGATGACGAAATTGCCGACCTGTTGCGCGTCCTTGACCGGATCGCGCTGCGTATCGAGGCCCTTCGGCCAGGGGCATCGAAATGAGCATCTCCGCGCTCGCACGTTACGGGTTTGATCTGCCGCGTCTGGCCTATGCCGGGCGGACCGCGCTGGCGGCCTGTCTGGCCTTCACCATCGCCTGGCTTCTTGGTCTGGAACATCCGCAATGGGCGGGCATGACGGTCTGGGCCGCGTCGCAACCGACACGGGGCAGTTGCTTGAAAAAAGCCTCTTCCGCGTCGCGGGAACGATCAGCGGCTCGATCGCGGGCATCGTGCTGGTGCTGGCCTCGACCATCCACGCGGGGCTGCTGGTCGGGGGGCTCGCTCTCTGGGTGGGCCTGTGCGCCGGGATCGGCAATCTTCAGCGCGGTTTTGTTTCCTACGGCACGATCATGGCCGGGATCACCGCCGCCATGGTGGCGCTCATCGACACGCCCCATCCCGAACGGGTACTGCATCTGGGCGCCGACCGGATGGCGACCGTGCTGACCGGCGTGGTCGTTGCCATGGTTGTCGGCCTGCTGTTCGCTCCCGCGGCAGCGCCGGGCGCGCTGCAGGCGCGGGTGCGCGGGGTGCTGGCGGATCTGATGCAGGCTTTGGCCGATCATTGCAGGGGCCATGGATCGGAACACGATGCCGCATATCGTCTGCTCTCGGATATGGCGATGATCGAGGAGATCCTGGACCAGCATGGGGCCGGATCCCTGCGCGCACGCCGCGAGGCGCGACAGACGCGGCTGCTGCTGGGCGTGACGATCCCGGTTCTGCTGCGGCTGCGCGGTGATGCGCCCGAGCGGTCGGGCGCCTGCGCGGAGCAACTGGAGCAGGCCGCCATCGCGCTGCGCAGCGGTGATCCGGCCGCCGCCCGCGAGGCGATGGAGCGGGTGCTGGCGGCGGTGCCCGGTTCCGACCTCGCTGCCGTTCTGGGGCCGCTGGCTGCACGGCTCGGCGACTGGGAGTGTGAGGAGACCGCGCCGAGGGATGCCCCTGAGCCGGTGGCGCTGCACCGTGACTGGATCGGCGCGCGTGAGGCGATGCTGCGCGCCATGGCCACGATCGGGGTGTTCGGCGCGCTATGGCTTGTCACCGGCTGGAGCGCGGGGGCCTATATGCTGCTCGGCCTCTCGGTGATGCTGTCGATGTTCTCGACCTTCGACAGCCCGACAACCATGATGCGCTCGGTGTTCGTGGGGCAGAGCCTCGGGGTGATCGGTGCCTTGGCCTGCCGCTGGCTGGCCTGGCCGATGGCAGAGACGGAGGCGGGAATGATCGCTCTGACCATGCCCTTCATCCTGCTGGGCGCGCTGCTGGTCGGACACCGCAGGACGGTGACCAAGAGCTTTGACTACAACATGGTTCTTCTGTTGATGCTGCAGCCGGCGTGGCCGCTTGTCGGCAGTTTCGGCAATTCGGTGCTGATCGGCCTGTCGATCGTGGCCGCACCCGCCATTGCGATGCTCGCCTATCGGATGATCTATCCGGCCGGGCTGCAGCGCCGTATCGCCACGCTGATCAGCATGATGCTGCATGACGTGCAGGATCTCGCTGCCGATGCCGGCGCGCTTGGCCGCCGGAGGCTCTGGCGGGCGCGGCTCTATCACCGGATGTTGCGGCTGGTGCGGATGGCCGAGCGCTCGGGTCGCAGCGACCTGCCGGTGCTCGATGGCTGCCTCGCGCTTCTCGATCTCGGCCATGCGGTGATGCACGGCCACGAACTTCTGGCCCGTTCTGACATCACCAGCGGCGAGCGGCGAGCGTTGAAAAGCGCACTTGGCCGGTTACAGCGCGTGGCGACCGCGTCTGAACGCTCCTGCGCCACCCTGCGCCAGGCGGCGCGCCGCTTGGCCGGCCCCGACGCTGTGATCTTTACGCGGGCGGCCGATGCGTTGGCGGGTCAGGCGACTTTCTTCCGGATATAGTTGGACGGTGCGGGAGCGGCTGGTGACGAGGGGATAGGGTCGGTGGATAACCGGTTCAGGCCGCAAAGGCCAGCCGAGCCTTGCGGATCTCGGGGTGGTTCTCGTCCGCCCAGGCGATCAGCGCTTTCATGGGCACCAGAAGCGAGCCGCCGAGATCGGTCAGCGCATATTCGACCCGCAGCGGTACCTCGGCATGAAGGGTGCGGGTGACGAAGCCGTCTTCTTCCATCCGGCGTAGCGTGCGCGACAGCATCTGTTTCGAGATGTCCGGAATGGCCCGACCCAATTCGTTGAAGCGCGAGACCCGACCGTCCAGCGCCTTAAGCACCAGGAGCGTCCACTGATCCCCGACCCGGTCCAGCACGTCGCGGATCGGGCAATCGCCCGGTGCGAAGCCCAGCCTTTCTGTCCTGTCCATCCGTTCGTCCCTTCGATCAACGGCCTTCCGGTTCTGCCGTTCCAGGTCATATAAATGTGACCAGATCAATAGAAAATGCCTTCTTGCGTCTCTGACAGTTTCGGGTAGGTTGCGGTCTATAGTCAAGACCAGATCATAAAAATAGAGCAATCTCTGCGTGATCGAAGCCCTAAGGAAAAAAAATGAGCAAAGTCGCCCTTATCGGTGCCTCCGGCAATGCCGGTTCGCGAATCCTCAAAGAACTGTCGGATCGTGGCCACCAGGTCACGGCCATCGCCCGCAATCCTGAAAAAATCGCTGTTCTACCGGGTGTGACTGCGATCAAGGCCGATGCGAACAACCGTGCGGAATTGGCCGCAGTGTTGAAGGGGCACGATGCGGTGATCTCGTCGGTGCATTTCACCGTCTCGGATCCCGATATTCTGATCGGCGCTGTGCGCGATGCAGGCGTGAAGCGCTATCTGGTCGTCGGCGGTGCGGGCGGTCTGCTCGCGGGCGGCAGGAAGCTGATCGAAAGCCCCGACTTCCCCGACGCTTACCGCCGTGAAGCCAGTGGCGGGATCGGCCTCCTCGAAAAACTGAAGACGGTCACCGATCTCGACTGGACCTTCCTGTCGCCCTCGGCCCAATTCGTCCCGGGCGAGCGGACCGGCACGTTCCGCCTCGGCAAGGACGAGTTGCTGGTGAGCGAGAAAGGGTCATCGATCTCATTTGAGGATTACGCCATCGCGCTGATCGACGAACTGGAAAACCCCGCGCATATCCGCGCCCGCTTTACTGTCGGCTATTGAGGACTGCGATGTTCAGGATGTTGAAAGCCGCAGTACTCGCCACCGTCCTTGCCCTGTCCGGCGGTCTGGCCAATGCGCAGGAGCGCGATCCGGCGCAGGAAGAAGCCAACCACCAGTTGGTGGTGAGTTTCTACTATCGTTTTTCAACGGTCATGACCTGACGGCCGCCGAAGTCATCGCGGATGACTACAAACAGCACAACCCCAATGTGCCGGGTGCGCTGTCCCGACCGCGAAGACGACCTTGCCCCGACGCCAAGACATCAAGCGGAGCTCGAGACCAGGCGCAAAATGGGCTTGACCAAAATGCGATTAGACGACGTGCATAGGCAACGGACGGTCTGTGTCGGTTCGTGCATATGTATGGCTTCTATGTCATCGGATCGGATGATCGAGCTTCTTCAACAAGCCAGTTGGCAAAAAGTTGCACCGGCCCCTCACTCAAACGGATCGGCTCTGGCAGGACGAGGCAAAAGGTCTTGGAGATTGACTGACCGTCGGGCCAAGGCGCGACCAACCGTCCTTCCGTCAGCTCGGTTTCGATATAGAGGCGCGGCACGAGCGCAACGCCGAGACCGGCCAACGCGGCTTCGATCTGCATGGCGTGAAGATCGTAACGGGCACCAACCGCAGGATTGGTCAGCACGACCCCGGTCTCTTCGGCATAGCGATGCCAAGCGTCCGGGTTCTGTCGGCGATGAAGCCGCGGCAGCGCATCGAGGGTCGTCGCAGGGTCTCGGCCCGTGATCAGCGCCGGATGACAGACCGGAACCAGCACCTCATGCAGCAAGAGGTGCGTCCGCATTCCCGTCCAGGCAGGATGCTCAAAATGGATGGCGGCGTCGAACCCGCTGCCGGTGAGAACGAATGGCTCCATCCGTTCCGCAAGATGCAGGGTGATATTCGGATGCCGCTCCTGGAACGGCTTCAGACGCGGGATGAGCCAACGCGTGGCGAATGTCGGCAGGATTGCAATGTCGAGGCTCGCACCGTCGCTGGGCTGCCCCATCAGATATTGACTGTCACGCTCCAGCCGGTCGAGTGTCTCGCGGACCTGAACCGCATAACGTTCTCCATTCGGCAAAAGCCGGACGCGATTGCCGACCCGCTCGAACAGCGTGACGCCGAGGAACGCTTCCAGCCGGCCGATCTGCCGACTGATCGCCCCTTCGGTCAGGACCAATTCGTCGGCCGCGCGGGCGAAGCTCCCATGACGAGCCGACGCCTCGAACGCCATGAGTGCGGAATTGCTGGGAATCTTGCGGCGCATGACGGCTCCTGACAGGATGGTTCGGCATTCGCTCCGCCGCCACCTTGATATTAGATCACTGAAGCATGATTCATTGTCGATATATAGGCATGGATTGGCAGTCTATCATGAGAAAATATCAACGAAAGACAAGACTGGAAGGACAATCCTCCGGTCGAAGGTGGAATAATGATCTATACGGTGGAATGCAGCTTTACCGATCCCGGCAGCGAGGCGGAATGGAATGACTTTTACAGCCTGGACAAGCTGCCAGACCTCATTTCGGTGAGCGGCTTCCACACTTCGCAGCGATTCAAGGCATTGAGCGGTGGCTGCCCGGTCTATCTCGCCCTTCATTCGATCGACGGCCTCGACATCCTGACGGGTGAGGAATACCGCCAGAAGGGCGGCGGCAATTTCGCACGCTGGCAACAGCACATTACCGACTGGCACCGGAACCTCTATGGCGGGATTGACCGCGCGCCGGGCATTGGTGAGGGCGAATATCTGGCGTTGAGCGCAACAGGCCCCGAACCTCTGATGCGGCTGGGCCTCACCCCATATGCGATGCAGGCGGTCGCTATGGAGAAGTTCCCGGAACACCGCTGGCTCGCCAAGGTGGAGCGCGGCGATGTGCCTGACATCGAGCATCTACCGGAAGGCGTCCATGTCTATGCGCCGATGACGGCGCAGTTGACGAGCGACGGTAACGCCGCTGTCGAGAAGGCGCGGTAGCACAGATGCCGAATGTCACGATCTATATTCCCGCAGACATGATGCCGCCGGACGAAGCACTCGCAGACCTCACGGAGCAATGCACAGAACTCTGCACGTGCATCCTCCGGGCCGCATTGGCGAACGTGCATATTGTCTATGTCGCTGTCTGGCATGGTCGAGGGCAGCCCGCTTTCGCAGAAATCCAATATCGCCTTGAGCCATTTCGGACGCCGCCAGTCATGGCGCAGTTCATGGAAGGGCTGGACGAGGCCATCAAGGGCAATACGGGCCTCACCGCGCGCATTCGTTGCTTTGGCTATGAAGCGTCGAGCATTCACGCACGAAATTGAGCGGATGCCAGGAGAAAACCAATGTCTAGTTTAGCATTACCCAGCCAACAGATCGGCGACCTAACAATCACCGCTGTCAGCGATGGCTATCTCCATGCCAGTTTCGATTTCCTCGCGAATATCGACCCGGCTGATGCCTCCCGTATGCAGGAGAATACGGGGATAACGGATCACACCTCGATCCATATCAACTGCTACCTTGTGCGTGGAGGCGGTCGCACCGTCTTGATCGACGCCGGAGCAGGTGGTTTCAAGCACTGGGGCGGTCGATTAAAAACCAATCTGTTACTCGCTGGCATCCAGCCTTCGGAGATCGACGCGATCCTGTTGACGCACGCCCATCCCGATCATGTCGGGGGGCTGATGGACGCGTCAGGAACAGCCGTTTTCCCGAACGTCGAGCTTATCGCCCACCACCTCGAAATCGCGTTCTGGCAGGATGACGGCAATCTGAGCCGCGCGCCCGAGCGCGCGCGTGGCAACTTCCTCGTGGCGCGTCAGGCGTTCGATGGCTATCGCAACAGGCTACGCACTTTTGAGAGCGGCGAGGTGCTGCCCGGCATTACGGCGATGCCGCTGCCGGGACATACAGCCGGACACACCGGCTATCGGCTCGATTCAGGTGACAAGAGCCTGCTGGTCTGGGGCGACATCGTTCATTTCCCGCAAATTCAGGTTCCGCGCCCCGACGTGTCGATCGCGTTCGATCAGGATGCGTCGCTCTCCGCCGCGACACGATCGAGGCTCCTGGACTGCGTGGCCGCCGAGCAACTGCTGATCGCCGGTATGCACCTCGGCGAACCCGGCTTCGCGCGGATCAAGCGGACGGGCGGTAACTATGATGTTGCGTATGAGAAATGAGCGTGATGCCAAGTGCGTTCGTATCACAAGTGGGAGGCTTTCCTTGCCGGGCTGGACCCGATCATGACGGGAGAAAAGCCACTTTCTGGATCGTCGCAGGCAGCTTATCTGAATCATGTCCGGTTGAGGGATATGCACATCCCAACGAGATTTACCTGATCCAGGACGACCGCTTCCGGTTCGGGTGTGGCCACGTCCTGGTGAAATCTGCTTTGGAAATCCCTGCGGCAATCGGCGGTGATTGAGTAGCTGTCTCGCGGAATATCGCGCCACAGCATGCAATCGGCGGGGATGGCGGGCCACACCCGACGAAGATAAGCACTACGCCTACGCTATAGCGCTCTAACGCCGCATTTTCGCATCTACTGTGTGGATGAGGATATCATTTATCTCACTAACCTGCCGGGCGACGGGCCGTCAGGAGGCTACTTATTGGTCGCGAAGCCCAAGACGTTCGTGAAGCCGTGTTCATACTGTTGTGGCTACTTTTTCATCCCAAATCGATCTGCTACACACCAGTTTTCACGGCCGTACGAAATCGGCTCGGGGGCGAACCAATGATCCGCTTGAAGGCCCGACTGAATGAGGCCTCGGATTCGTAACCCAGACGCTGCGCGATGTCGGAAATCCGGGCGTGGTCTCGCACGATCCATTGCCGCGCCTGATGCATCCTGATCTGGGCAAGATAGCGAACCGGCGTCTCGCCGACGATCTCTGCGAATTTGCTGGCAAAGGTCGATCTTGATGCGCCCATGATGGCGGCCAGTCCCGCGACCGACCAGTCTTTATCAGGCTCGGCATGGATTGCAGCCAGCACGGGGCCAATATCCGGGTGCCGTACGGCGGCGATCCAGCCAGCGGCATCACTGCTGGCATGTTCCACCCAGGATCTGATGATCTGGGCCGTGAGGACATCAGCCAGACGAGCGACAATCCCGCAGGCCCCTACGCGATTGGAAGCGATCTCGCTGGCCATTGCGTCGAGCAGATGCGCCGTCGACTGGTCTTGTTGCATGAGTTCTGTCGCCTGCATCACATCCGGCATTATTCGCAGGATTGGGTGCAGAACATCGAGGTTGAAACGCATCGAGCCGGAGAACAGCATGCAACCGGTGGCGTCGGAAGGCCGCATAATGACACTTTGCCACGTCGGACCGAATTCCCAACGTGGAAGTGGCTGCGCCGTCGCATTCGGGCTGCTGGTCAGCACATGCGCGTCTCCGCGCGGCAGCAAGACGGCGTCACCGAGGCCAAGCTGTATCCAATCGCCCTTGGCGGATTGCAGCCAGCACGCGTTCTCAGCGACGAAATGAAAATAGGCGTCCGACTGCGCGGGAAACGAAAAAGCCCATGGTTCGCTCAGGAACGAGCGATCATATTCTATTCCATCGAGCCGCAATCCCTGCAACATCAGCGTTAGCGGATCGACGACCGGCAAAACATCGGAATTGGACGGAAGGTCAAGCATATCGGGTTTCATGACATGGAACCGCCGGGCAGTCGAGCGTAGTGTTTATGCACAATACTGCGGAGCTTCAGGATCGCTGAGGTTGCAACGTCCATGTTCATCCAATACGGAAAATTTCATGCCCGACACCATCACCTTGCACACGTCGTCCGTTCTGCATTCGGATGTCCGCCATAGGCTCGATACCGTCATTGATGCAGCGCTCGTAGCTGAACGCGTCGTCGGCGCCGTCGTGCTCGTCAGTCACAATGGATCGACGGTTTATCGACGTGCGGCAGGGCTGGCGGACCGCGAAGCCGGCATTACCATGAAAGAGGATTCGATCTTTCGGCTTGCTTCCGTGTCGAAGCTCTTCGTTGCAACCGCCGTAATGGTGCTGATCGAGAGGGGGAAGATATCTCTGGATGGCCTGGTCGGCGATATCCTACCGGCATTCAAGCCGACACTAGCGGATGGCCGTCCGGCATCGATCACGGTGCGCCAATTGCTGACCCATACGTCCGGCCTGGGGTATGGATTTCTGGAGCCGCAGGATGGTTCGTATCATCGCGCGCAAGTGTCCGACGGCATGGACCGCTCCGGCCTGACTCTTGAAGAGAACCTTCGACGGCTGGCTTCCGTTCCGCTGCTGTTCGAGCCGGGCGCTGCGTGGAACTATTCTCTATCCATCGATGTTCTTGGCGCCTTCATCGAGAAGATAACAGGCCTAACGCTGACGGATACTGTACGGGAACTGGTGACGAAACCCCTGGATATCGAGGAAAGCGGCTTCATTACGACCGATCCCGCGCGATTGGCGACGGCCTATGCCGACAGCCCACGGCGGCCCCGGCGGATGAAGGACGATGATCTGCTCCCGACTATGCCTGGTCTGGCGGACGTCGCGATGTCGCCCGCCCGCGCTTTCGACAATAGCGCGTTTCCTTCCGGCGGTGCTGGGATGGTTGGCACCGCCGACGATACGCTGCGGCTTCTGGAGGCTCTGCGTCTCGGTGGTGAACCTATCCTCTCGCCGGGGCGCGTTCGCGACATGGCCCGCAACCAGATCGGCGCTATACCTGTTGCCGGATGGCCCGGTTGGGGCCATGGTCTCGGCTTTTCAGTGCTGCTCGATCCAAAAGCCGCAGGAACACCGGAAACCGGGGGAACATGGCGCTGGGGCGGTGCCTATGGCCATTCCTGGTTCGTCGATCCGGTCGAAAATCTGACGGTCGTCGCTTTCACGAATACCGCCTTCGAGGGCATGTCAGGCGGCGGTCGCTTCCCGCAGGATCTTTGCAGAGCGATCTACGATCGCTAGCCGACGCCATGTCTTTTGCGCCTTCCAGCCACGAGGGCTACGGACGAAGCCACCCTCATGAACCAACACATGGACGAAAGGTGAATTTCCATGGCGGACGCTTTCCCAACCCCTCTCGTCTCCACAGTGTGGCTGGCGCAGAACCTGAACGATCCGGATATCCGGGTACTCGACGCAACTGTCTTGATATCGCCGCCTTTAGTGGCGGGCGGCAACTGGACGGTCGGAAGCAATCGCGAGGCCCATGACGCCTTCCATATTCCCGGTTCCCGCTACGCGGACCTGATATCGGAGTTCTCAGCCCCGGTGGGCCGCTTTCCACGCCCGGACATCGCTCTATTTACGGCGTCCGTCCAGCGCCTCGGGATCGGTCCAGACACCCGCGTCGTGATTTACGACCGCGCATCGGGTGTCTGGGCGGCGCGCCTGTGGTGGGTGATGCCGCTCCTTCGGACTCGACCGTGCCGCCGTACTGGACGGCGGATTTGCATTGTGGCAGGCCGAGGGTCGGCCGGTAACGTCTGAGCCGCCTCCACAGAAAACCGCCGCGCCGTTCGTCCCACAAGATCGACCAGAACTGTTCGTCGACAAAAAACAGGTGGTTGCGGTAGTCGAGCAGGGAGGCGCTTGCCTCGTCAATGCGCTCGATGCCAGTGATTTCAACGCGACGGATACCAAAGGTTATGCGCGCCCAGGAAGAATCCCCGGAAGTTTGAGCGTGCCGGCGTCCGGCCTTGTTGATCCCACGACCGGTCGATCTTTATCAATTCCAATTCTTCGCCAACGGTTTTCGGAGGTCCTTTCCCGCCCTGGCCGGAAGGTGATGTATTGTGGTGGAGGGATCGCTGCCTGCGCCGACGCTCTCGCCCTGACGTTGCTCGGCGAGCAGGATGTCGCAGTTTACGACGCATCTCTCGAGGAATGGGCAGCCGATCCCTCGCTGCCAATGGAGGTTCAGGAAGCCTGATTTGCTTCGGGTCGATTCCCCGACAGGACAGACCCTGTCCACGGCGCTCTAACGTAGCACTTTCCACGGTCCGGTCAGTCTACGACAAGATCATCGACAGGCATCGGTAGATGGAATAAGTGCGACGGACGAAGAAGATCGATAGGGCCAAATCCTTGCAACAAAGCTTCAGTTCTGGTTCGCCTCGCCGATCGTTTAGGAGCCTCTGACTTTCATAAAGTCGATGAAAACCCTCACAGATGCGGCCATGTGCTTGCGTTCCGGGTAATAGAGGTAGAACCCCGGGAAAACCTTACACCAGGGTTCGAGGACGCGGATGAGTTCCTCGCTTTCCACGAAGGGTTCGGCCAAGTCTTCGATGAGGTAAGCCAATCCAAGCCCCTGACGCGCCGCTGAAAGCAGCAGCTCGGTGTCGTTTACGGTGAGGAGGTTCTTGACATCGACATCGATCGCACCATCGGCACCTTCGAACCGCCACGGATACAGGGCTCCCGTGCTTTTCCATTTGTAGGTAAGGCAGAGATGGTCTTTCAGATCGGCTGGAGTTTGAGGCTGGCGCCGGTCCGCAAAATAGGAGGGCGCTCCCACAACCGCCATTCGGAGATCGCGTGTAATGCGCACCGCGACCATATCGCGGCTGATTTGTCCGCCAATCCGAACACCCGCATCGAAACCTTGGGCAACCACATCCGTGATGTCATTGTCTATCACGAGATCGAGGCTAACCTCCGGATAGGCAAGGCGAAACTGCTGCAATCTCGGCAGGATCGCGATCTGCGCGGCGATGCTTGGTAAATTGACGCGAACCACGCCTTTCGGCGCCTCCTGATAGGCCCCGACCGCCATCACAGCTTCGTCCATACCCATCATCATCGGCTTGATGCGATCATACAGGACACTTCCGGCTTCCGTCAGACCGACACTGCGCGTTGTTCGATTGAGGAGGCGTATGCCGAGACGGCTCTCCAACGAGCGGACGGTACGGCTCAGCGCCGACGGCGATATCGCCAGCCGCTTGGCAGCGCGCCCAAATGCCCGCTCGTCGCAGACTGCGACGAATGCCTTCAACTGGGCAAATTCCGTCCCGTCCATTATGATCCCTGATGGCAATACTTCATGCCGAATTTGTACCATATTCAAGCATAATTACCATGCTCCATATTATGCCGAAGACGGGTGCGAAGGTTTCGGTGCGGTATCGGGAATACGCTCGTCGTTCAGCAACAAGCGGAGAATGGCGACGATGAGACGTTGGGAAATTGACGCAATAGGCAGGCAGCACCTGAAACTGAACGATGTCGAGGTCCCGATACCTGGTCGTGGCGAGGTCTTGGTAAAAGTGAACGCGGTTGCGCTGAATTACCGCGACAAGATGGTCGTCGAGACCGGTCGGGGACTGCCTCTCAAGTTCCCGTTCACGCCCGGCTCCGACCTTGCCGGAGAGGTCGTCGCTCTCGGCGAAGGCACTGCCCGCTTCGAGTTGGGCACGAACGTAATCTCGACGGCAACCCCAGACTGGATCGACGGCCTGCGCGCAGGTACTGCCCGAACGCCTGCCTATCAGACTTTGGGTGGTTTTTATCCGGGTGTGCTGGCCGAGTACGTCGCAATGCCGGAAGACTGGTTTGTCTCAGCACCTGAGACGCTCGACGCCTGCCAAGCTTGCACATTTCCAGTCGCCGGCCTCACGGCGTGGTTTGCGCTCGTCGAACGGGCCGGAGTTCGAGCCGGCGATACGGTCCTGATCCCTAGCACTGGCGGAGTTGCCCTGTTCGGTATGCAGATCGCAAAGGCCAACGGTGCAAAGGTAATCGTCTGCGGTCAACCTGAATACGAAGCGCGTGCGAAGGCACTGGGCGCAGACCACTTCATCGACGCGAACAGCGACTGGATGGAAAGGGTCTATCAGCTCACTTCGGACCGCGGCGTGGACGTCGCTCTGGAAGTTATTGGTGGCAAGCATCTTGGGCAATCTATCCAGGTCACAGCGGTTGGCGGTCATGTCTGCCAGATCGGCGCACTCGACGGCTGGGACATCAGTGCGCCAGCTATGCCGCTGATGCTCAAGGACATAACAATCCATGGCATCGGAACCGGCAGCAGAAAGGCGCTGGAGCGTTTCGTCAGAGCGATCGATCAGACCCGTATCGTCCCCGTTGTCGATTCTCGCTATTCACTGGCCGATCTTCCCGCAGCCTTCGACCACTTGGATCGAGGGGCATTTGGCAAGATCGTCATCGACGTCACTCAATAGGGGGCCCCGCACTCCGGTCCGCCGGATGGAGTTCTATCGCCTATTGGAAGAAGGACGAGATCGATTTCTGCGATACTGAGAGAAATCATTGGCCAACCATGAATTCTGCCAGGACGCCCGCCAAACCTTCCCGCTTATGACCTTCTTCCATCTTGCATTGAGCGAACCGTGGAGGGAGAACGGCGGCGGTCGGCGGTAAGTCGTTCGCAAAAATGGCTGTTTTGACTGAAGTGACGGGCCGCCCGATAATGATGAGCACTATGTCTATGCTATAGCCCTCTAACGCCGCACTGTACGACTTCCCGTGCTAATTGGCGCAGTCCATCAGCGGTTTTGGCCATTTACAGGAGGGCCGGGCCTGATGGCGAGCGGTCCGGCAGCCATTGGGGTGCAAGATAGCGATAGATGCCGTTTAGCGAGCGAAAACCGACCGATTGTGGCATCGGCCGGATTGCTTGGGATAACGCATCTTCCCGCGCGGCGTTCGGCCGGGATAGAAGCGAATGGCCGCCGGCTGATAAGCAGTCGGCCGGCAGACGTCGAGCTAAATGCAGATTACCACGGGATTGTACCAAAGGTGGCGTGCGTGAACATAACGGTCGGCCCTTCCGAGCCCAGGAGCGCAACGCGCACGGCTTCGGCCGCACCGCCCCCGACGGTATCCAAGTCGGCCATGGCGAAGTTTGCAACAGAGCCTCTTAAAGTCTTATCAGCATCTTTCCCTTGTTCTCACCCTCGAAAAGACCCAAGAAAGCCTCCGGAACGGAACTCAATCCTTCAAATACCGTCGAATGCGAGTAAATCTTTCCGGCAGCGATCAATTCTCCAACATCAGTTTCAAACTCATTTCGCCGGGACACGTAATCCATTGAAATGAAGCCGCGTAAGGCCATTCTGCACATCACGGCTTGCGTAAGATGCTGCAAGGAGGTCGACGGGCCGTCGCCATTGTATTCACTGATCATTCCGCATAATGCGAACCGCGCGTGTTGATTTCCCGTTGCAAGCGCGGCGTCCAAGTGCTCGCCGCCGACATTGTCAAAATAGACGTCGATTCCCTGCGGAGCGGCCGCACGAAGTTTGTCGAGAAGGTTTCCTTCAGCTTTGTAGTCGATGACAGCATCCGCCCCGAGTTCGCGAATCCAAGCGCATTTGCCTGCTCCTCCCGCGGAGGCGATTACGGTCAATCCTCTTGCTTTCGCCAACTGGACGACGACGGAACCAACCGCCCCGGCAGCACCTGAAACGAAGACGGTATCGCCGGCCTTGGCCGCGGCGACATCGAACAATCCGAAATAAGCGGTCAAGCCAGGTCCGCCCAGAATGCCGAGATATGCGTCGATCGGCACATCTTTGATCGGCTGGATTGGGGTGGCCTGCGTTGCCAACAATATAGTCTCGTCCCGCCAGCCCATCATATGCTTGACCAGGTCGCCAGGTGCAAAACCGGGCGCTCTCGATTCCACGACTTCGCCGATCGCGCCTCCATCGAGCGGCGCCCCAACCTCGTACGGTGGGACGTAACTCTGCGGATTGTCGTCCATGCGCGGACGCATGTAGGGATCTACTGAAAGCCAGAGATTTCTTACGTGGATCTGTCCCTCTTCGAGGCTCGGCAGCGCGATCAGCTTCAGCTCAAAATTCCCGAGATCCGGCCTGCCAATCGGCCGCGACTTAAGATGCCATGCATAGGCCATGACGTGTCTCCATACTGTTCATGATTTAAACGTTGCCAGCCATCACGTCCGGACACGCACGTCTGCCGTGAAGCCCAGTGTCGTCCTGGCGGCGCCAAGATTCGACATCATCTTGGCCCCATTCTCCGCATCCACCTCCGCCAAAAGGCCGCCGCAATCGTGGATCCATGGGATTGGATCAGTCCTCAAAGATCAGGCTTTGCGCTCCACATATAAAATGTTTCTGGTTCGGGATCGCTCGCAACTGACTGCAGGTAACGCGGCTTCCAAACATCTCTGATGAAGGCTTCCATCTTTGTGGGCAACTGAGGGCGCAGCGGAGGGGCCTCACCATAGAAACGCACAACACCATTGGACGGCCGCTTATGGGAGCCGAGATTGTCCATCACCACGACATCGCCGGGTCGAAGTGTCGGGACGAGGAACTGCTCCACCCATGCAGCAAAGCTCGTGCCATTGATAGGCCCATCGATGACGCAGGGCGCATCGATGCGGTCATGACGTAAAGCGGCGAGGAAGGTGAGCGTGCGCCATTTGCCATGCGGAGCCTTGGCGATCAACCGCTGACCCCGCGGCCCCCACCCGCGCAACGGCGCCATGTTGGTCTTGGCCCAGGTCTCATCGATAAAGACCAAGCGGTGGGGATCAAGCCGGCCCTGATATTTCCTCCACTGTGCCCGCCGCCTCGCGATCGCCGGCCTGTCCTGCTCGCTGGCGAACAGCGTTTTTTTTGAAGCTGAAGCCGGCCGCTCTCAGCACGCGCCAGATCGAAACGGGAGAGGCTGCCACACCCCGCTCAGCAAGCTCCGCCGCCAGACTACGCAAGCTGACCGCAGAGCCCGAGCCCACTCGAGACAAAAGCCAGTCCCGATGCTCATCCAGCGCCCGGCCCGACGGCCGACCCATCCGCTGCGCCGCGGCATTGCCGCTTGAACGCTGGCGCTGCGACCACTTCACCACACTGGCAACGCTTACGCCAAACAGCGCTGACGTCGCGCGGCAGCTCCGGCCACTCGCGACGTAGGCAACCACTCGCTCACGAAGATCATTCGAATAAGGCTTTGGCATCCGATGCTGGCCTCCATCCAGCCAGCATCTTGAATCACATTTGACCCGCAACCGGAATCCCAAATGATGATTCAATCATTCTGAAATTCGCTCTAGGCTGTGGTGACAAATTAACGATCTGGGATTCCCTTCGCAGGTCAAATCAGATTCAACGCTGACTTTTGGAGGTTGGCGATGGATGGCGAGATACTTCGAGACGACCAATGGGAGTTGCTGAAGCCGTTTGTTCCCGGTGGTCGCAAAGGTAGGCGCGGCCCGCGCAGTGATGGGCGGCGTTTCTTCGACGCAGTATTGTGGCTTGCCCGTTCTGGAGCACGTTGGCGCGATCTGCCCGAGGATCGCTTCGGTCCCTATCAGACGATTAAGCGGCGCTACTATCGCTGGATCGAACAGGGCATATTCGACCAGATTTTCGAAGCTGTCGCTGCGGACCCAGACATGGAATGGCTGTCCATCGACGCCACAGTTATCCGTGCGCAGGCGCAAGCCGCTGGCGGGCTTCGAAAAAGGGGGGAGCGCAAGCCCAGGCTCTCGGCCGTTCCCGTGGTGGATTTGGCAGCAAGATCCATGCTGTAGTCGATGCTCTGGGATTGCCCGTTCGATTCCAGCTTGGTCCAGGACAACAAAACGACATGGCACCGGCTTGCGACCTTGTTCGAGGGCTGCCAGCCAGGCAGGTGCTCGCCGATCGCGCCTACGATGCCGACAGCCTGCATGACGTCATTCTGGACCAAGGCGGCGAACCGGTCATACCGCCACGCCGTCATCGCAAATACCAGCACGCCTACGATCGTGTCGCTTACCGCCAGCGATGGCGCATCGAGAGCTTCTTTGCCAAGCTCAAACAATGGCGCCGCATAGCAACGCGCTACGACAAGCTCGCCGCCAACTTCCTGGGGTTCATAAAGCTCGCAAGCATCATGCTATGGATCAAATAGTTAAATCGTCACCGCAGCCTAGTGTGGTGCACAGCTTCAAGGCCCTTTCGGTGGGGATCAGTGGCTGGTTGAGGAATTCCGAGAGGCGAGGCCGATCGGCTGAGTACCGTATCGGCGTCCTGAAAGGCGACTGACACCCGACCAGAAAATGAAACTAGCTGAGGTCTACAGACTCTACTGAGCGACCTTGTCGGACCTGTCGTATTGCAGGCGCCAGAAAACTTTTTCCCGGCAGGACATTTCAGAAACAATGCAGAAAAACTTGCTTCGTAGGCAGTGATCGTGACGGCGCTTCGAACTCTCGACACCAAGCGGGGATTCGCTCGAAAATCGGCCAGTCCATGAGTGTTGACTTTCGTGGTCAAGGGAGCAACAGATCTCCTGAACCACGCTGGCCCGTCTGCCGCCGCCCGGCAGCGGGCCGGACTTCTTTTGATTTCGTTGGGCGCATTATTGTCGGGAAACTCCCTCTCAGAAAGGAGCTCTTCTAGGCTGATTGCGCTGCAACGTTCATAGATTGGGGGCGGGCTCGACTGTCTGCTCTCAATATTGGCCTGCAAAGCAACCCCACTTTGCGGGCCAAGTCTATTTGGAACAATGAAAGGGTGCGTCTCTTGGAAACCGTGTTATGGACGTATGGATATGCGGTGATGTAGCTCAGTAAGTCAGGCTGTGCACTTTAGCGGCGTTAAGTGGGTTGTTCAGTGTTGAAAGCCTGCCGCTCTCTAACGCGAGCCTGTTCCGCGAAACAGCGAAACTTGGTCAGACGGAGCAGTTCGAGGCCAGGCATCTCGGGGGGGCACTCAGGCGGGTGATCGAACTATGGCAAGGCATTGCGACCGCTATCGACTGCCTTGTCCTCGATGAAACCGAGGACAAGGCAGTTGTTCAACGCCTCGTTGACGGCACTCTACGAGATCGAGATACTCGCCGACGAGGTGCAGCGATAGGACGTCAGAATTGCGACGTCCGGTCCTCTTCCTCATTTCTTCACGCTTTTGCCTGATCGGCGATAAAGGCATGGCCGCTGCCGATCGCCACATTGAGCGTGATGTAGTCCGCCGCAAGCTGCATCCGTGCCTGCGCGAGGTTGGCCTCAGCCGTTGCGACCGATCGCTGGGCGTCGAGCACATCCAGCAGCGATGCCGCACCGTCCCGATAACTCGCTGTCGAGAGATCAAGTGCCTCCTGATAGTCGCGAACGGTCGACGCGGCGGTCGCGACGGCTTCAGCATCGTGCTTCACCGCCGCGAGCGCATTGGCGACCTGCTCCGTTGCATTGATAACGGTCTGCTTCCAGACAAGATAGGCTTCCTGGGCGGCCGATTGCCGGTAACGGACATTGGCGCGCAACGCGCCGCCATCGAGAATCGGCAGATTGAGGGAAGGCCCGAACGACCATGGTGTCGTCGTTCCGCGATTGGCATGGGTAAAGACATAGGATGGCGTGATCGATCCGCTCAAGGTCAAGGAGGGATAGAGCTGCGCTTGTGCCACGCCGATCTGGTAGACGGCGGCCGCAAGATCCTGCTCCGCCTTTCGGATGTCCGGCCGGTTGCGGATCAGATCGGCGGGGACGCCGGCATTGACGTTCCTGCTGAAGACGGGCTGCCTGGATGCGCCCTGGAATTCGGGAAGCATGTCCGCCACCGGAGTTCCCAGCAGAGCGGACACATGATTGGCTGCCTGGAGGAAACTCGTCTTCAACGCCGGGATCTCCGAGAGCGTCGAATTGACGAGGCCCTGCGCCTGGACAACGTCGAGGCGGGACGCGGCGCCGGCCTCGAACTGAAGCTTCGTCAGATCAAGGGTTTCCCGCCGAGATTTGACGTTGCGATTGGCCACTGCAATTCGTTCCTGATAATAGCGTGCCTGCACATAGCTGTTGGCGATGTCGGATATGAAAGCCAGACGGGCCACATCCACGCTGCTATAGGCGCTGTCGAGCGAGGCCTTGGCGCTTTGCCTTGCCCTGCGATACTGGCCGAACAGATCAAGGACCCACGAGGCTGCCAACGTCCCCGAGGTGGTCCAGCTGCGGTCGAGAGCGTAATAGCTGCCGTTCGTTTCGCTCACCTCTCCTTGCGCCGAGACGTCGATGGCGGGAAGAGCGCCGGCGCCGGCGGTGACGACATTCGCCTTGGCCTGCTCGATGCGTTCGATCGCCTGAAGCACGCTCAGGTTTTGATCGATACCCCTTTCGATGAGCTTGTTCAGTTTGGTGTCGTTGAAGGCCGTCCACCATTGTGTTTCCATCACGTCGCCGGCCGATGCGTTCGCGCCATTCGCGAACTTCGCAGGCATCGCGGGCTGGGGAGGAACCGGGTCCGGGCCGCTGACGCATCCGTACAACAGAGATACCGTCAACAAGGCCGTCGTTGCTCTTTTCGTCATCGTCTATTCCATTTCTGAGAATTTTATGGGGCGGGGGTGGCTATAGGATTTTGCAAACATCATCTCCGGCGGCTGCGACGATGGCTGGCTGCCTTTCGTCCGACCGTGAAAGTCAGATGTTTCGAGCATGTTTCCGGCGGCCGACAGAGATGGTGATCGTCGGACGACATCGTGGGGCTGTTGCAAAATCCCGATTTTTGCCTCTGCGAAGGTCGTATGATCTGCGATATGTTTCGGCTGGAATTATCCTGGAAACATTTGCGGGATCATGGTGCCGTCACTCTTTCTCAAACCAGCGAAGGCGAGTTCGATGAGTGTGAACGACAGGACGTGGGCAACAGCGTGGCGCCGCCCTCCGGCCGCGGATGGGAAAGCTGCCGGCTCATCGTCGCCGTTGGGTTTTGGTCACTTGCCCCTGTTCACCAGGATCTTCGCGGTCGTTGTCGGCGGGATCTTCTGCGCGCAGATGATCAATTTCGCCATCATTCTGGTCGTGCGCCTGCCACAGCCACCAGCGTACGCCGTCAACGAAATCGCGCGTGCCCTGGAGAGCGGTGACGTTTCCAACGGGATGATCAGGGTGAAAGCAGGCGATCCGCCTTCCAGCGGCCAGCAAGACCAGCGGGATCGCGATATCCGTTCTTCTCTGGCGCGCCATCTGCGCGTGTCGGAGGATCGGGTCCGCGTCAAGGTCGATCGGCCCCCGGCAATCATCGATCTCGCCAAGGGAATATCCGAGGACAAATCGAAAAAGAGCATCGACTTCCACAAGAATGGCCTCGACGAGAGCAACCGCTCCGAACTCATCATCGGCAGCTTTACGGCGGCGCTGCAGCTCGACGACGGGCAATGGCGCCTCGCCAGTTCGCGCGGTGGCTTCATCGAGCCGTGGCAATGGCAATCGCTCGCCTGGCTGCTTGCAACGCTTATCGTCGCGGTTCCGCTCGCGTGGATCATGGCGCGCCGTGTGGCGAGACCCGTCCAGCTATTTTCCGCCGCCGCGGAGCGGCTCGGGCGCGATCCGAACAGTCCGCAGCTTGCTGACCCGCGCGGGCCACCCGAGATCACGGCCGCGGTCGTCGCCTTCAACGACATGCAGGCGCGGCTCAAACAATATGTCGATGATCGCACGACCATGGTTGCGGCCATCGCGCATGATCTCAGAACACCATTGATGCGCCTGACGCTGTTGGTGGAAAATGCCCCACCTCCGATCCAGAAGGCGGCCGAAACTGAAATCCGGGAAATGACCCAGCGCATTCGCGGCGCCCTGAACTTCTTCCGCGACGCCAGCGCGCCGATCCGGCGCCAGAAGCTTGAGCTACGCCCGCTCGTCGAAAGCGTGGTCGATCAGATGATCGACCAGGGCGCGGATGTCGACGTGGCGCCGGGCGATGATGTCACCCTTGAAGGCGATCCCGCCGGCCTCCGCTCAATGGTCACTAACCTGCTCGAAAATGCCGTGAAATATGCCGGCGATGCGCGCGTCAGCTTGCGCGTTATGGACGATTGGGCGTTCGTCGCCATATCCGACAACGGCCCCGGCCTCCCCGAGAACGAACTTGAGAAAGTCTTTTCGCCCTTCTACCGCGGTGAATCGTCCCGCAACCGGGACACCGGAGGCGCAGGACTCGGGCTGGCAAGCGCGCGCGCCGTTGCTCGATCCCATGGCGGCGACATAACCCTCCATAATATAGCTGAAGGCGGATTGTCCGCCGTCGTCGCACTGCCGCTCGCCCGTCGCGTGAATGCGTAGCGCGACGTTTCATCTTTGCTGACTCCATTGCGGCGGGACGACCATCATCGGCTTTGTCAGATCACGCTTGACAGCGGCAAGCGAGGCGATGATCGCCACGAGCGCTGCAATGAAAAGCAGCGGGATCAGTGGCGGTCGAAAGAACATGTCATCCGTCTCCCATGCTTCTTGGGTGAATCTGGAGCGCTACGACGGCCGCGCGGCGCCGGCCAAAGGCAGGCGACCCGCGATCACCTGGTTTCCGATTTCGTGCTCTGGCTCGACTGTCCTGTCGCCGGTGCGATGTCGGCGCGCTTGACCACGCAGTCCCGATCATTGTCGTAGATCGGGAAAATAGGATTCGGCCGGTCAACCATCTCGGCCCGACTGATCTTGCCGTCATCATCCACGTCGAAGAAATCGAACGAATCGGCCGTGAAGGCCTTGTCGGCGGCGATCACCGTGGCGAATTCCGCCTTGGCGACAGAACCGTTGCCGTCTTTGTCCGCCTGTCGGAAGACCTTCGTGATGAAGATCCTCCATTCGCCGCAGGTATAGATGCCGTCATGATTGAAGTCCCAGCGGTCGGCGAAGGCGACGAGCGCATTGCTGCCGCCCTCGGCTGCGCGCTGGGTGGACGTCGGCCCCTTGTTCTCGCCTGGCTTTCCTTGTCCGGCAGCGTGAAAGGCGGCCAGGTGGTAGAGAACCAGTGCAGCGACGGGAAGGAGCCTGCCGCGTCGCACATGGCGTGGCGAAGGGGTCCTGGTGAGGTTTGCGAACGACAATAGGACCTCCTTTGTCCGGGTTCCTGATCTCCTCAATTGACCACCGGATTGTTTCTCCCGCGTTTCCTGGGCGGCGCTCCCGCATGCCGCCTGTCAGGCACGTCGATTCGTCTTGGATCCGGACGCACGGCAGAAATAATTCTGTGTTTTGCCAGCGGTCGCTCACATCAGATGAAAGGAATATGACGTTGAGAAAGCTTCTCGTTGGTGCCCTCCTGGCCTGCGCGCTCGCGATTTCGGGCTGCGGCGGTGGAGGAGAACGGGCGGGTCAGACCCCAGGTCATGAGGGCAAGCCCGGCGAGGTGAAATAAGCCCGATCAGACACCGGTCCTTGCTCACGCGGATCGCACATATTCCCGATATCTGCGCCGCGACCAAAACGGAAAAAAAATAAATGGACGGAAATATGGCAGAAAAATCTAACCTACAGGATGAGGCCATCGAACCTGTGAAGAAAGGAAATATCATGCGCTCGACAGCAGGTTTTCTCACGCTGGCCTTCATCACGGTGGCAGCAATCCAGCCGGTGGCGGCGCACTCGCAAGATGCGTCATCCAAGGCGGCCCCGGCTTGGGAGAACGGGAAAGGAGCACCGGGTTTCTCCGCCGGACTTCGCGACAGCAAGGCGAAGAGCGATAGCGGCTCCAGGAAGGAGAACGGTCTGGAGGACATTCCTCTGGCAAATCGCCTTTCGGCTCTTGAGGTCCGCATCGGCGTCAGGAGCGAACAGCTCAACGCCTGGCGCGACTATACCAGCGCCTTGCAAGCGTTGCTTGCGCCACAGCCGCCGAAGGACGACGAATCCGACCCGCGCAGCAAGGAGGACAAGACCGGACAGGAGCGCGATCCTTTCGATCGCGTCGCCAAGCTCGCCGACCGCATCGTCACACGTGCCGAAGCCGCCGAGAGACTGAAAATCGCGATCGCCACGCTTCGCACCACGTTAACCGCGGAGCAACTGCACGCACTCTCGGTTACCAGTGGCGAGGAATGGCTGCGCATTCCGCGCGACGCCTTCGACGAGGTGGAAAACAAGTCGGACAAGCGCAACCACGACGGCGGTCGCTGATCGGTCCCGGTTGGCGACGGAGTCGATCCGCGCTGACGCGGACCTCCATGGCGCCTTGCAGACCTGCCGGCATCAGCACGCCGGCAGGTCTGCGCAACACTGTTCAAAATATGAAATTCGAAACACGGCATGGCGGGTAGCGGAACTGCTAGATTCGCAGCAACAAACTCAGTGGGTGTGAGCACTGACCGGGGCCATGAACATATAGCCCTCGTTACGAATCGTGCGGATCAGCGCCCCTTCCTGATCCTTGAGTTTGCGGCGAAGCCGGCTCACCTGCACGTCGATAGCGCGATCGAAGGAGTCCGTGTCCGGGCCGCGTGCGGCAACGAGGAGATCACTACGCGACAGAACACGGCGCGGGCGGGTGACAAAAACCCGCAAGACCGAGAACTCGCCTTCAGACAGATCGATCAGCGCGCCTTCATGGTTATGCAATTCGTGGGTATCGAGATTGACGCGATAGTCCGAAAACGCCAACACCTGATGGACGGCGTCTCCGGTTTTTCGCTGCTTGCGGAGGATCGAACGGACATGCGCCAAAACCTCGTGGGAACTGCATGGTTTCGGCAGGTAACGCTCCGCCCCGCTGTCAAGGCCGAGGATCCGATCCGTCTCTTCCCCGAGGGCGCTCAGCAGGATCACCGGGGGGCCGCCCTCCTCCTCGAGCCGCCGGCACGCTGACAAACCGTTTTCCCCAGGCATCATGATGTCGAGGATGACGACATCGACCCCGTTCGTTTGAAGGACGCCGCGCATCTCCGATGCGCTGGCGGCGGTCAACACCCGATATCCTTTTGCGCCGAGATTGGCCGCAAGCATGGATCGGATGCGGATGTCGTCATCGACGACCAGCAATGTGGCCTCGGGCGCGCTTTCAGTGATGTTCTCGTTCATAGCGTTTCCTAAGCCCGGAAATGTGTACGCAATATTTCTGGGAGGCGAAGATGGAGACGATTTCGGTCCTCAGCAATAATCTATCAATAGAGTGGGTCTGCCAAGTGGATCGGATGCTCGCAAAGACAAGCGGAAATTCGTGGGAAACAATCATGAGCTTTTCGTTGGTCAACGAAATGACCAAGGAAGAAATTCATGATTGCAAATGTCGGCACCTTCGTCGAAGGCCTCTTGAGGGCGGTCGATATATGGAGCGTATTCGTCGCCTCGCTCATCGAAAAATTTGTGCCTGTCCTGCCCTCTTACGTCCTCTATCCGGCAATCGGGATGGGCGCGCATGACTGGACCGATCTTGTCGCCCGCTGCCTGGTGGCGACGGTAGGCTCAGTCGGTGGTGCGGCCGGCTGGTACTCGATCGGCGCTCTCATCGGACCAGAGCGCGTGCAGCACTGGGTCGGGCGTTACGGCAAATGGGTCCTGCTGAAGCCCGCGCTCTATAAGCGGATGCGCGACTTCTACGAAGGTCGTCCGTTCCGCATCACCTTCATTGGGCAGGTCATCCCGACCGTCAGGATTTTCCAGGCGCTGCCTGCCGGGGTTCTTCGGCTTCCACTTGTACCGTTTCTTGTTGCCACCGCGCTTGGGGCGCAATTCTGGATCGTGCCCCTGGCATCGGCCGGTTATCTCCTGCGTCGCCAAGGTTGGTCGGCCACGGAGATCGGCTTCGGTCTGTTCGTGGCGTTGCTCATCATCGAAGGATCGGTGCTCGCAGCAGTTCAAGGGCACGCGCGGTGGCGCGGCCGGACGATGCAGCCGCCGCTTCCTGGCGTGAACGGTTGAGGGGTGGATGATGACGAGCATAACCAACCGTTCCGATTTTGGGCGTTTCTTCCGCTCCTGGCTTGCCAATCCTCTTCAGGTCGCCGCCGTCGCGCCGTCCGGCAAGGCCCTGGCGAACCTCATGACGCGCGAGATTTCGCCACAGACAGGCCCGGTCCTTGAACTTGGGCCAGGCACCGGGGCATTTACACGGGCGCTGATCGAGCGCGGTGTTCGCGAGGAGGATCTCACGCTGATCGAATACGGCGAGGTATTCGCCGGCATGCTCCAGGACCGTTTCTCCGACGCGCGGGTGATCCGCATGGATGCTGCCGACCTCGCACGGCGGCGTCTGTTCACGGGGCAGCCGGTCGGCGCTGTCGTCAGCGGATTGCCGCTTTTGTCGATGCCGACGCGCAAGGTGATGTACATCCTGTCAGGTGTCCTCGATTGTTTGAGGGCCGACGGCGCCATCTATCAGTTTACCTACGGACCAAGGTGCCCGATCCCGGATCTGATCCTGGATCGGCTTCGTTTGAGGTCGACGCGGGTCGGAGGAACGATGCGCAACATGCCACCGGCCGCCGTGTACCGCCTTACCCGCCGAACGATTGTCGACTGAGCCCGACGCAATAGCGTTCCGGAGAATGCAATGATCGCAGAACTTCTTCACCTCGCTCGCAACCGTGCTTTTTATCGCGCTGGCACCGTCACTGTGTCCTTCACGGGAATGGAACGCATCTCCAACCGGTTTCCTGCCGATTATGTGCCGTCCCAGTTCGATTCGTTCCTCATTACCAGATCCACCAACAACCAGAAGGGCGTCAGCGCTAGCGCGTTCGAATTGTCCTGGAGTTCCGCCCATGGCGTGGTCTTACGGCTATTTTACTGATCTCAACTATACCCACGGCTACTATCCGGAAATGAGCCCGGCCATGCTGCGCATGGCCTGCCTTTGCCAGGCCGTCGAGCCGCAAATCCCGGACAATCCGACCTATCTCGAACTTGGCTTCGGACAGGGCCTGTCCATCAATATCCACGCGGCCGGGTCCTCGGGTTCCTATTGGGGCACGGACTTCAATTCCGCCCAGGCCGTCGAGGCGAGCCGGCTTGCTGCGGCGTCCGGTGCTGATATTCACCTCTTCGACCAGTCCTTCGAGGAACTGGCCGGCCGGGCCGACCTTCCCGACTTTGACATCGTCGCACTGCATGGCATCTGGAGCTGGATTTCACGGGAAAACCGAAGAGTCATCGTCGACATCATCCGCCGCAAGCTGAAACCCGGCGGCGTGGCCTATATCAGCTACAACTGCCTGCCGGGCTGGGCTCCGGTCGTTCCGATCCGCCAGCTCTTCGGGCTCTATCAGGAGTATGGCGGAGGGGTCATGTCCGGGCCACTTGGAATGATCGAAGGGGCCGTGCAATTCGCCGGTGAGGTGGCCAAGGCCGGTTCGATCTATTTCAAGGAAAATCCGTTCGCGGCCTTCCATCTCGACAAGCTGACGAAGCAGGGTCGCAACTATATCGCACACGAATACGTGAATGCCGATTGGCACCTGGAGCACTTTTCGGACATGATGAACAGCCTTGAGGATGCCAAGCTGACCTTCGTCGGATCGGCACGCCTGCTCGATGGTGTCGATGGCCTGCAGCTCGACGACGACGGCCGCAAACTCGTCTCGCAGATCGGCCACCCGATCATGCGTGAGACGGTTCGCGACTACCTCGTCAACAAACGCTTCCGATGCGACGTCTATGTCAAGGGCGCCCGGAAGCTCTCAGGTCCCGAGCATCGCGACATGTGGCACGCACAGTCATTTGTGCTATCGACGCCTCTCGCCGACATACCGAAGAAGATTCCGTGCGGTCGCGGCGAGGTGGAGCTGCCGGCGAACAGGTATGATCCGGTTATTGAAGCGCTCGCCGACAACGGCTTCAAACCGAAACGCACCGAGGAACTGATGGCTCATCCGAAACTTCATGGCTTCAAGCCGCAGGATCTGGTCGAGGTGTTGATGGTGCTGGTCGGCGCCGGTTTTGCAAGCCCGGTCCAGCAGCCGTCCAAAAAGGTGCAGGCACAGTGCCGGGCGCTCAATGACTCGATCCTGCAACGCGCCCGTTTGAACATGGACATCAACTATCTCGTTTCGCCGCTGACCGGTTCCGGGATTGCCCTGCCGCACATGGCGCAGCTGTTCATTCTCGGTCTGAAGGAGGGACAAACGACCGCGGAAGCGCTTGCGGAATATGTCTGGTCCTTCCTGGACAGCATCGGCGAGCGCCTCGTCAAGAACGGCAAACGGCTCGAAGCCAAAGAAGACAACATCCGGGAATTCCGGCTTTCGGCGACCAGGTTCCTCAATTCGGGCCGGCCGCTGCTAGAGGCGCTTCAGGTCATCGATCGACCCAATATCCGTCATGTAGCGGTTGGCGCCAGAAACTAGAGCATTTCCCTTTCATTCTGGATCGTATCCGCACGATATGAAGTAATTTTGAGCCTCTTGCGGTTCGACCAGATCGATGAGCTTGCCTATGCGATCCCACAGCCCAGTACGGTTCTCTCTGCAGCTTTTCTTAGGAGCGCCTCCAGCTTGAAAAATGCCTTCTCGATCGTGTGGCATTTTACCTCGGTACGCTCGGTTTCTCCGATCACCGTGATGACGACGCGATCGAGCATTATACGGGCGATGGTTTGCCGGTCGCGTGATGTCGTGGACTGGGCCTTCCATAGGGCAGGCACATCTTCTGCCAGCCGGCGGCCCTTGTCCTTTTCCTCCGCCGTTAGCCGCTCAGGTTGTTGCGCAAGGTCCCGCTGGTGGTCCTCCGTGAGCACCTGTTTCGTCGCCATTGCTGTTTCCCAATGCCACCTGAACTCCGAAACCACCGTGTGTGGATGCCCCCGGTTTGGCAAGAAGAATTTTCTAACGACTGTCTGCGGACGAGGAATTCTATCGGTCGTGTGTCAGGCCTCATAATGTGGCCTGAAGTAGCCACGGGCCGGGATGCAGTTCGAAGAACAGGGTCCACATCGGTTCAGAGAGCTTGGTTGGCTCGAGCCCCGGGACTGGCTTGCCCCATTCTGAACATTGAAGTCCTTTCCGCATCGTTCCGTCAGTCGATCTTCTCACCGGGGCTCATCACCCCAGGCATTTTCCGCATTGCCGCCCAAAGGAGGCAGCGGATCACGCCATCCTGTAATTCTGCTCTCTTGTCATCATCGCCCATATGATGCGCGCCATCTTGTTGGCGAGTGCGACGGCGGCGACCATTCTCGGTTTCCGGCCAAGAATGTGGCCGAGCCAATTATCTGGAAGCACGCCCTTGCGGACGATCCATCGAATAAGGCTCATGGCCCCAACGATCAGTAATCTGCGAATGTCGGTTTGACCCATTTTGCTGACACCGCCCAGACGGGTCTTTCCACCCGTCGAGTGCTGTCTTGGAACGAGGCCGAGCCAGGCGGCAAAGTTTCGGCCGCTCTTGAAAGCACGAAGATCGGGTGCGAAGGCAAGGATCGCGCCAGCGGTCACAGGGCCCACGCCAGGAACAGTGCAGAGACGTCGCATGTCTTCATTCGACTTCGTGGCCTTGCGAAGCTTCAGGCTTAGTTCGCTGATCTTTTCGCTGAGCAGCCCGATCTGATCCAGGTAGAGCTGGCCTATCACTCGAACACCATCCGGCAGATCAACAGCCTCATCAGCCAGTATGCCTGCAAACGCACCGAGATTGGCAGGGCCTTGAGCAACGACTATTCCGAACTCTGCCAGATGGCCGCGCAAGGCATTGATGAGCTGGGTGCGCTGGCGCACAAAGCACTGGTGGGTGCGGAATGCTACTGCGCGTGCCTGATGCTCGGCGCTCTTGACCGCGACGTAGCGCGGCCTCCGCAATCGCGGCTGCATCGGCGGCGTCATTCTTCTGGCGTTTGACGAACGGCTTCACATAGATTGGCGGGATCAGCCGTACGTCGTGGCCGTGACTACGAGCGAACCGTCCCCAGAAGTGACTTGTGGCACACGCTTCCATCGCCACGATGCACGGCGACTGCTCACTTAGAAACTGCTGCAATCGAGCCCGCGACAGTAACCGGTTGAATAGAACCGCACCGCCGCGATCCGTCCCACAGACCTGGAAGCTCCGCTTTGCAAGGTCGATCGCAAGGATATGCACCTGTGTCATCTGCCTTTCCTCCGTGAGCGCCACAATGGCGCTGGACAGGCATCATACTCCGATGCCGGCTGGAGGGGGCATCCACCCCATCAGTTCACTTCTCATTGGGGCTGGCGGTGTGGGCAGTGCCATCGCTTTTGCGCTGCTCGACGCCGGGGTGCGGCAATTGGCGATATACGATTTTGATCGAGACAAGCTCTCAGAACTGATGGTCAGACTCGATCTGATACATCCTGGCAAGGTCGTGCCAGGCTCGATCAACCCGATTGGCTTTGATCTCGTGGTCAACGCTACGCCGCTTGGCATGCGCGCAGACGATCCTTTGCCGATCGAAGTCGCTAAACTTACGCCGTCGACCTTTGTCGCCGACGTCGTAACTTCACCCGAAATCACACCGTTGCTCGCCGCTGCGCAGGCGATTGGCTGCAACATCCAAACGGGTGTTGGCTTTTTCGCAAGCGCCATGAAGCTGATGGTCGAGTTTTTCTGATAGGCGGCTATTCGATGCGTGGAAGAAGCCGATTACCCGTCCCCGATCAAGGCCCCGCCAATCAGCGAAGCCTACACGATGAAACGTGAAACTTTGGCTGCGGGCTCGGCCTCTATCGCAAGTCCGCCGGAAGCAACTCTTCAGGAATGTTTTGGTAGCAGACGGGCCTGAGGAAACGGCGGATCGCCATCGTGCCGACCGATGTCGCGCCAAAGTTTGTCGATGCCGGATAAGGGCCGCCGTGGACCATAGCGTCACAGACCTCGACGCCGGTCGGAAAACCGTTGGCGAGCACCCGTCCGGCCTTTCGCTCGAGGACCAGCATCAATCTGAGGCCGAGTTCCGTGTCCTGTGGATCGAGATGAAGGGTGGCCGTCAATTGCCCCCCGAGGCTTTTGGCCACTTCGATCATCTCATTCGGGTTGTTGACTGTGACGATCAGGCCGAGCGGACCGAACACCTCTTCGGAAAGCGCGTGATTCGACAGCCAGTCGGCGGCAGAAACCCGGAACAGATGGGGGGGCGCGTTGCGCGATCCACAGGTCGTGGAGAGCACCTCCCGTACTCCGGCGCCTGCTGCGATACGATCGCGCCCCTCCCGATAAGCTTTGGCAATGCTGTCGGTCAGCATGATTTGAGGGCCGACCTCCGAAAGGGCGGCGCGAGCAGTTTCTGCGAATACGTCCGCGTGCTCCGCAAGGACGATCGCGATGCCTGGATTGGTGCAGAATTGCCCGGCGCCCAGGGTGAGCGATCCAGCCCAGCCTTTTGCGATCGCCTCGCCACGGACTTTCGCCGCTTCCGGCAGGACAAACATCGGGTTGACTGAGCCAAGTTCGCCGAAAAACGGGATCGGCTCCGGACGCTCAGCGCAAAGATCAAACAGCGCCCGTCCGCCGGAGAGCGACCCTGTGAAGCCGACTGCCTTGATCAGCGGATGTTGGACTAGCGCCGTGCCGACTTCGCGCCTTCCGCCCTGAATTAACGAGAAGACGCCCGGATGTAATCCGTGCTTCTTGACGGCCGCGTGGATAGCTTCCGCTATGATTTCACCTGTCCCGGGATGGGCGGAATGTCCTTTGACGACGACCGGGCACCCGGCGGCAAGTGCTGAAGCAGTGTCACCACCAGCGACCGAAAACGCGAGCGGGAAATTCGAGGCGCCGAAGACCGTTACAGGCCCAATCGGCCGCTGCATCAGTCTGAGGTCGGGACGAGGTGCAGGGTTGCGGTCAGGCAGGGCGGCCTCGTGACGTCTGTCCAGATAGTCACCCTTGCGGATATGGCTTGCGAACAGGCGAAGCTGGCTGCTCGTTCGTCCGCGCTCTCCCTGCAGGCGGGCTTCCGGCAACCCGGTTTCAGAAGCCCCGATCGCAGTGATGGCCTCAGCGCGAGCCTCGATCTCATCCGCAATGGTTTCGAGAAAGGCGGCGCGCTGTTCGCGGCCGGAATAGCCGTAGGACCAGAAGGCATCTTCGGCCTGCTCGGCTGCTTTTTGCACGAGTTCCGTCGTGCCGACGGAAAACTCATGCGCCTCTCCGTGGGCGGGCTCGCTTCTAAACTTGTTGTCTGTTTCGATCCAGTCGCCGGCGATTAGGTGCTTGCCGTGTGGTTTGAAGTTCATCGGCTTCCTCCTTCATGTTTGTCGTTTGTTTCATGGCCGCGCAATGGACACTTCCCATTCGGGTGTGCCTGCCGGAAGCAGGGTCAGACGTGAACGTATTTTCTGTCGACGTAGACCAGGCCGCGTCCGTCAGAGCTCTTGCGAACAGCGGTCACCTTGCAGATCAGGATATCGTGACTTCCCGCTTCGAGGATGCTGCCGACCTTGCAATCGAAGGAGGCGACGGCGTTTTCGAGCGCCGGCGAGCCGGTTTCGAGCAATGACCATTCGCCGAGTTTGAAACGCTCAGACATTGGTGTCTTGCCGCCAAAGAGGCGGCCGATATCTTCATGGTCGCTTTTCAGCACGTTGACGCAGAGCACACGATTGGCGCTGACGGCAGGATAGGCCGAAGAACTGCGGTTGATGCAGACGAGAAGAGTGGGCGGCGCGTCGCTGACGCTGCAGACAGCGGTTGCCGCAAAGCCCGCGACCCCGGCGGGACCGTCTGTTGTGACGATATTGACGGCAGCACCGAGCCTCGCCATCGCATCGCGAAACAGGAGCCTGCTGTCTTCAGCAGGTGCGAATCCGTTGTTTTCGACAAAGGGCATTTTTTGCATGGGGGCGGACTCCAACAGAGAGGTCAAGCGAGGATGCATGCCTCTTCGAACGACAGACGTGGCAGGCGGTCGAACAGTTTCGATCGATCCCCGTGTCCAAGGTTGATGAGGAAATTTGATTTCCAGGTCGTGCCGGCAAAGAACGCCTCGTCAACTTTCGTCTTGTCGAAGCCGGACATCGGCCCTGCGTCGAGGCCGCGGGCGCGTGCCGCGAGGATCAGATAGGCAGCTTGCAGACAGGAATTGCGAAAGGCTGTCTCTTCGGCCAGCGTAGCGCTGGAAGTGAACCATGATCGCGCGTCGCCGTGAGGGAACAGCGCCGGCAGCTTGTCGTAGAAGGCCACGTCATAGGCTGCGATCACCGTAACCGGTGCAGTCATGGTCTTTTCCAGATTGCCTGAGGAGAGGGCGGGCCGCAGCTTTTCCTTGCCCTCTGCCGTGCGCACGAACACGAAACGCGCCGGCGAGCAATTGGCCGAGGTCGGTCCCATTCTGGCAAGCACATAGATATCTTCGAGCTCCCCGTCCGTCACGGACCGGTCGGTCCAGCCGTTATGGGTACGGGCTTCACGGAACAGGAGGTCGAGGGCGTCGTCATCGAGGATATTGGGCAAGGTTCGCTGCTTTCAAATGTGCTGTTCAAGGAACGCCAGGACATCGGCGTTGAAAGTGTCGGGCGCAGTGACGTTGACGGCATGACCACCGAAATCGGTCAGCGTCAGGAGAGCATTTGCCAGCCTTTCCGCCAGGCGCTGAGAACGTGTGAAAGGAACAAGGAGATCATCGCGCGTAGCTGCGATCAGCGTGGGCGTCATGATCTCGTTCACGCGATCGTCGATGTCGAAGGCACGAAGCGCGGAAATCCGCTTGAGGAGATTGTGCTCGCCCTGGAAATGCACGAGGCCATGCGCCTCTTCCGCTGCGAGGCGTTCGGCATTCTCGGACATCCAGACCGCTGGGTAGAGAAATAGCGGCTGAGCTTTCAGGAAGGCGGCGACACCGGCCTTCTCGAGCAAGTTGAGGCGGACGTCAAAGCAGCGCTCCGTGTGCGGATCGACCTTCGACCAGGCATTCACGAGAACGAGCGAGGAAAGCAACTCCGGCCGTCGCAGGGTGAGGTCGAGACCGACAAGGCCGCCGAGTGCATGGCCCATGAAATGAAACCGGTCGAGCTTCAGGCGATCGGCGATCTCCAGCACGTCGTCCGCCATATCGGCGATGCGATAGCTGTCTGGAAGCGCACCACCGGTATGGCCCGTCCCTCGATGATCATAGATGACAACGCACATGGAGGCCGCAAGCGTGTCGATCTGTGGCAGCCAATAGGCTCCGGCACCGCCAAGCCCGGACGAGAGGATGATTGTCGGCGCATCGTCTGCCTGCCGGCCATGGACTTCGTAATACATGGTGCCAGCGCTACTTGCCAATATGTGCGACGGTCGCGATCTCGACCAGCGCATCGGGCTTGACCAGACCGCACTGAACGCAGTAGCGCGCCGGCTTGTCGCCCGGGAAATATTCCGCGTAGACAGCGTTGATGGCTTGATAGTTCGCCCAGTCGGTAAGGAAGATATGGTTCATCGTCACGTCCTGCATCGTACCGCCGGCCGTTTCGATCACAGATTTGATGATGTCGAGCACGTGGCGGGTCTGGGCGGACGCGTCGCCGACATGGACGACATTGTTGTCCTTGTCGAAGGGCAGCGTGCCCGAGACATAGACGACGCCATCGGCGAGTGTTCCCGGGGAATAGGGGGCGAGCGGCTTGCCGGAACCGGCGGGCACGACAATGGTCTTGGGCATTGCGGGAACTCCTTTGTGCTTGACGATTACTCTTCGACGGGCGCGGCCTGCCCGATGGCGCCGCAGAAATCGTTGACGGTCGATACCCAGCCGAAGAACTTCTCGACATTGTAGACCGTCGCCTGCTGCATGAAGGCGGGGCCGAGATGGCGGGTCGCGTCCTCCAGCATCACGCCGAAATATTCGAGATGGAAGGCGTCTCGCAGCGAGCTTTCGACGCAGACATTGGTGGCGATCCCAACGAAGACGAGGTTGCGGATGCCGCGGGCGCGCAGCACGCTGTCCATGTTGGTGTTGAAGAAGCCGGAGTAACGGGTCTTGGGCACCAGAATGTCGCCCGGCTGCGGGTGAAGTTCGTCGACGATGGCGTAGTCCCACGTGCCCTTGGCGAGCAGCGAACCCTGAAGCTCGGGATTGGCGCGCATGTGCTTCAGCGCGTTGGACTTGTGCCAGTTCGGCGAGCCGGTGCCGCCAGCCTCGACATAGTCCTTGTCCCAGCCGTTCTGGAAATAGACGACAAGGACGCCGGCGGCGCGCGCCGCCTCCACCGTCTTGCGGATGTTGTCGATGGTTCCCTTGGCGCCGGAAATGTCGAAGCCGGCGAGATCGACATAGCCGCCCTCGGTCGAATAGGCATTCTGCATGTCGACCACGACCACGGCCGTTTCGCTGGGCTTGAGCGTGATCGGCTCCGGCCGGGCAGGCAGCGTTATGGTGTTCAGTTTCTCCGGCCGGGCCTGGTAGCCGGCTGTGATGACCGGGCCGCTCATTCTGCCGCCTCCAGGCTGGCAACGACATGCTGGCGGCTCTTCATCAGCGGCTGCACGTATTGGCCGAACTTGTCCACGCCCTCCAGGAAGTCGTCGAAGGTGAGCATGACGCCGCCGGTGCCGGGGACCCCGGCCATTTCGTCGAGCATCGCCGCGACTTCCTCGAACGAACCGATCAGCGTGCCCATGTTGATGTTCACGGCTGAAACCGGGCTCGACATGTGCCGGACATTGGTGTCCGACCCCGACTTGGTGTCGGCGGCGCTCTGCAGGCCGAGCCACTTGATCGCCTCCTCGTCGGCCCCGGACTTGTAGAGTTCCCACTTTGCCCAAGCGTCTTCGGAATTCGCCTCGGCGATCACCATGGTCAGCACGAAGGAGCGTACGTCACGTCCGGTCTTTTCGGTTGCCGCCAGCAGGCGCTCATTGGTCGGGGCGAAGGCCGTGGGCGTGTTCACGCCGACACCGAAGCAGAAGCTGTAGTCGGCAAATTGTGCCGAGAAGGCCATGCCGGCATTTGAGGACCCTGCGCAGATCAGTTTCACCTCACCCTGCGGAACTGGCTTCATCCGGCAATCGTCCATATGGAAATACTGCCCGTCGAAATCGGACTGGCCGGTTGTCAGCAATTCCTTGAGCACGGTCGTGTATTCCGCAAGATACGTGTAGCGGTCGCCGAAATACTCGTCGCCCGGCCACATTCCCATCTGCGAATATTCCGGGCGCTGCCAGCCGGTGACGAGATTGACACCGAAGCGGCCGCCGGAAATGCTGTCGATCGTCGTCGCCATGCGCGCCACGATGGCCGGTGGCATCAGAAGCGTTGCCGAGGTACCGAAGAGCTTGATCTTCGACGTGACGGCAGCCAGTCCCGCCATCAGCGTGAAGGATTCGAGATTGTAGTCCCAGAATTCAGTCTTGCCGCCGAACCCGCGCAGCTTGATCATCGAAAGCGCGAAATCGAAGCCGTACTTCTCGGCCTTCAGCGTAATCGCCTTGCTGAGTTCGAAACTCGGCTTGTACTGCGGGGCCGTCTCCGAAATGAGCCAGCCGTTGTTGCCGATCGGAATGAATATGCCAATTTCCATAGTTCTGTTCCCCGGAACTGTCGATTGAACTGATTTTTAAACCGCTGCCAATGCGAGAGGATCGGCCGCCGGACTATGCCCTGAGTGGAGGCATCGTTGCTGTTGCGGTGATCAATTCATGAAAATGGCGTTGCGATAAAGAACAATTTTTCGACAATGCAATTGCCGAAAAGGCAACAAGAGCGGTCTGCACCCGATTAGCGATAGCTCGCAGATCTGGATTCGCCGGTAACAAATTTTAGGCTGGATGCTGTTTTTTTGCTCTTCTAGGCATCTGGTGGCCGCGTTGCTAATTCGGCAATCCAAGCCACTAAAAATTATTCTTTATGCGAACGCATGGTTCAGCGATGATCGCCGTGATGAAGGTTCTTCGGCTCGTCAAAATAAAAGGGGAAATGAAATGTCGGATTTTGTGATGAACAGGCGCGGTTTCATGAGAACCGCCGCCGTCGGCGGCGTTGCGGCGACACAGACCTTTCTTTCGGTTCGCCCGGGTTCTGCGGCAGCGCCGGCGAAAATTCGCATGCAGCTCGGCTGGCTCGCTTCGAACGGCCTCCTCGGTGAAGTGGTCGCCACCAAGAAGGGCTTTTATGCCGAACAGGGGCTCGATCTTGAGATTGTGCCGGGCGGACCGAACGTGGATGGTGTCGCCGGCGTTGCTGCCGGCCAGTCCGCGATCGGGCAGATCTCGTCGAGCCCCTCCGTCATGCTCGCCCGCGGTGCGGGGATGCCGGTGAAGGCCATCGCTGCCGGCTACCAGAAACATCCCTATGCCTATTATTCCCTCAAGGCAAAGCCCGTCCGGTCGGCTCAGGACATGATCGGCAAAACGGTCGCCATCCAGCCGACGGGCGCCATTTTGCTTCGTGCGCTGCTCGCCAAGAACGGCGTTCCGGAAGACCAGGTTAAGGTGGTCAACATGGGCGCCGACATGAACCAGCTGATGACCGGGCAGGCCGACGTTGTCGTTGGCTGGATCACCAATACAAATGCGCTGAAGGTTCTCGGCGAGGATCGCGTCGACCTGATGCTGTGGGACACTGGCATTCAGCTCTACGCGAACGTCTACTACACGACGGATAGCGAGCTTGCCGATCATTCCAGGGAGCTGGCTGGGTTCGTCGCCGCCACCGCAAAGGGATGGGGCTACGCCCGCGACAATCAGGAAGAGGCCGTCAATATCCTTGTCGAGGCTTATCCGAACCTCGACAAGGCGAGTGAGCTGGAAACGATCGGTCCGCTGATGAAGTTCGCCTTCAACGAAACGACGAAGGCCGATGGCTGGGGCACCATGTCAACGGATAACTGGGCTGCGCAGATCAAGACCTATGCCGATCTTGGTCAGTTCAAAGAAAAGGTTCCGACGGTTGACGAGGTCATGACCCTTTCTGTTCTCGATGCGACCAGTGATGCTCGCAAGCAAGTGGGGTGATCGTCATGCCCATTGCTCTCGAAAAACCTCCCGTCTCTCCAACGGCCAGCGACAGCACGGCCGTCTCCGTCAACAAGCTCCACATCCGTTTCGGCAAGGACGGTTCCGAGTTTACCGCCCTGCAGGATGTTTCCGTGCAGATTCCGGAGGGCGCGCTGGTGACGATGCTCGGCCCTTCCGGCTGCGGTAAATCGACTCTTCTGCGCTGCGTGGCCGATCTGGTCCATATCAGTGACGGTTCCGTCTCAGTCCTTGGTCAGACGCCTCGCAAGGCGCGTGAAGGGCGTGATTTCGCGTTTGTCTTCCAGGAGGCGACGCTGTTGCCCTGGCGCTCGGCCATCGACAATGTGCGGCTGCCGATGGAAGTCGGCAAGCGTGAGCCTGGCACCACCTTTGCCGACCCGGCCGAGCTTCTGGAACTTGTCGGGTTGAAGGGGCGTGAAAAGGCGTTGCCCCATGAACTGTCGGGCGGGCAGCGTCAACGCGTCGCCATTGCACGGGCGTTGGTGACGCGTCCGAGAATTCTGCTGATGGACGAGCCTTTCGGGGCACTCGACGAGATCACCCGCGACAAGCTCAACGAGGAACTCCTGCGCCTATGGCAGGAGACGGGAACGACGATCCTGTTCGTCACCCATTCCATTCCGGAAGCTGTTTTCCTCGGCCAGCACGTCCTCATGCTTGCCGCTCATCCGGGCAGGGTGAAGGAATTCATGAAGATCGATCTGCCGCATCCGCGATCGCTCGCGATGCGTGACACCGTGGAGTTCATCCGGATTACCGCACACCTGCGTGCCCTGCTGGAGGAATGCTGATGACCGGTTCCGTACAATCCGTGGAAACCAATGCGCCGGTACATGCCGTGAAGAAGGCCGCGACAGCCAATGCTGTGTTCGGTCCGATCGCGGATAATCTGCCTGCGATCCTGGCGATCGGCAGCTGCGTCGTGCTCTGGCAGCTCATCGTCTGGGGGTTCTCGATCCCGACCTATATGGCACCCAGCCCGATTGCCGTGCTTTTCGCCTTTCGCGACAATGCTGCCATCCTGTGGTCCAATCTTTTGCCAACGCTCATGGAGGCCGCGCTCGGCTTCCTGTTCGGCAACCTCGTCGCGGTGTTGCTTGCGGTGTGGTTCGTCTACAGTCCGCTGGCCGAGAAGGCCCTTTACCCGATTGCCGTCATCATCAAGTCGATCCCGATCATCGCTCTTGCGCCGATCCTCGTGCTTCTCGTGGGCAATGGCGTGGCGCCGAAGATCATCATCGCCGGTCTGATCTGTTTCTTTCCGACATTGGTGAACATGGTGCAGGGTCTTAAGGCGGCAAGCCCGGCGATGCTCGATCTGATGAGGGTGCTGTCGGCAAGCAATTCTGAAATCTTCTGGAAGGTGCGGTTGCCGGCATCGCTGCCGTTCCTGTTCGCGGCCCTGAAGATCGCCGCGACCAGCAGCGTCATGGGCGCCATCGTTGCCGAGTGGATCGGATCGAGCTTCGGTCTCGGCGCACTCATCATCGAGGCCACCTATAATTTTCGTTCTCCGTTGCTTTACGCAACCGTGGTGATCGCGGCGGCGCTCGCAGTGATCCTCTTCTTCGCGGTCTCTTTTGCAGAGAAGAAGGTGATCCGGTGGAAGCCCACCGCCCACGACTGACTTCCCCATATGCAAATCCTGCGACGCGGCGGAACCGTTGCGCCGCAGGCATTCCATCCGTCCGTCCAAGGAGAAAAACACGATGAACAATACAATCAGAATACCGGAAGGACACGCCAGGATCGTCGACCGTTCCGATGTGGTCGTCGTCGGGGGAGGGCCGGCAGGGATATCGGCGGCAGTCTCGGCGGCGCGCAACGGTGCAAGCGTCACTCTCGTGGAGCGCTATCCCTATGTCGGCGGGCTTGCGGCGGGCGGCATGGTGCTCGTTCTCGATGATATGGTGAATGGCCTTGAGATCACAGTTCAGGGCATCTGCACCGAGATGATCGAACGCATGCGCAGCAAGAATCTCTGTGTCGTACCCGACGAAAACGACCGCCAGCTCGATGTCAGGGATCTGCCCGAAAGCTGGCAGCGCTGGGCGCGCTGGGGGCTTTTCGATTTTCACACGCCCTCTGCTCCGCATCCGATTTGCTACGCCGCCGCTTTTGATCCGGATGCGTTCAAGCAGACCGCCTATGACCTGTTCGCCGAGGCTCGCGTCAAGCTGAGAACTCACAGCTGGTTCTCTTCCGCCATCGTCGAGGACGGCACGATCAAGGGCGTCGTCTGCCAGACGAAGGAAGGTCCGCAGGCAATCATGGGCAGTGTCGTGATCGACGCCACGGGCGATCTCGACGTGGCTTCGAATGCGGGCGCCGCCTGTGTCGAAGACAGCTTCATCCTCACCACGGTGTCGCGCTGGGGCGGGGTGGATACGGTGGCAGCGGAACGGTTCGAGTTCGAGGAGCCGGAACGGTTTAAAGTCCTCGACCACGAGGCCAAGCGATTGCTGGGCGGCTGCTGGGCTTACTGGTGGCTGAAAACGCCGCTTCCGGGTGTCGTTTGGCTGAACTGCCCGCACATGCCGAAGCTTTCCGGGCTGAAGGTCGAGGATCTCACCGCGGCCGAACTTGAGGGGCGGGCGCGTATGGGGCGGTTGCTCGACTTTGCGCGCGAAAAGCTTCCCGGTTTCGAGAATGCCTATGTGGTCGATTTCGCTCCACAGACCGGCGTGCGCCAGACCCGCATGCTTCAGGGGGACTATGTCGTCACGAAGGACGATGTGATGAGCCGCCGTCATTTCGCCGATACCGTCTGCCGTGGCCGCGATTACTACACGCCGTACCGGGCGCTGCTGCCGAAGGAGATCGATCAGCTTCTCGTGGCCGGCCGGCATTATTCGGCAACGCCGCAGGCACAGAAGTCGAGCCGCGAAATCCCGCCCTGCATGGCCATGGGCGAGGCGGCGGGCGTTGCCGCAACCGTGGCGCTTAACGCCGGCACCACCGTTCGCAAGGCCGACGTCAAGGCAATTCAGAAACAGATGCGGGCACAAGGCGCCGATCCCGGCGATATCCCGTCCGCCAATGCAAGCTACCTGGAGGCAGCAGAATGACGACCCTTCCCCTTTCCGGTATCCGCGTGGTCGATTTCACGCAGGTCATGCTCGGACCATGCTGCACGCAGATGCTGGCCGACTACGGTGCCGACGTTATCAAGGTGGAGAAGGAAAAGACTGGCGATCTTTCCCGCTGGTCGCTCGGCTCCGACCCCGACGGACTGAACAATCCGGTTTTCTGCTCGCTCAATCGCAACAAGAAGAGCCTTGCTCTCGACCTCAAGCACGAGGACGCCCGCGCTGCCGTTATGGCTCTGATCGACGGAGCGGATGTTGTCGTCAACAATTTCCGGCCGGGTGTGATGGAGCGCATGGGTTTCGGCTACGATGACCTTAAGGCACGCAATCCCCGGCTCATCTACGCCGTCGGAACGGGTTTCGGCCTCACCGGTCCCTATCAGCACAAGGGTGGGCAGGATGTTCTGGCCCAGGCACTTTCCGGGGTCATGAGGCGCAAGTCCGATGCCAGCCATCCGCTGGCGATCTTTGCCACGCCGCTTGCCGACTTCTCCGCCGGCATGCATCTCGTCCAGGGTATTCTCCTTGCGCTTCTGCATCGGGAAAAGACCGGCGAAGGCCAGCAGGTTGCCGTCAATCTCTATTCCTCCATGCTCGCCATGCAGATGCAGGAAGGAACGGTCCAGATGATGCGCAACAAGGAACTCAACTGGGGTGCCTTTCCGCTGACCGGGGTGTTCGAAACCACGGATGGCGCCATCGTCATGGTCGGCGCCTTCAAGCCGAATCCCCTGCGCGACATTTGCGCGGCGCTGGAAATCGAAGATCTTTCCGCGCTGCCGCGTTACGCCGATTTCGACACCCAGATGGCGCACCGGCCGGAGCTTCAGGCTGTCTTCCGGGAAAACTTCGCGAAGAACACCACAGCCCACTGGATCGAAAGGCTGGAGGGTGTCGATATCCTGTGTGCGCCGGTTCGTTCCATCGGTGAGGCGCTGGAGGACGAGCAGACCGCCATCAACAGGATGATCCTGGAGGCCGGGGAGACGGATGCAGGCCCGATCCGGCTGATTGGCTCACCTATCGAAATGTCGGCGGCCGAGGTGACGGTACGCTTGCCGCCGCCGCATCTCGGCGAGCACAACGACGAAATTCTCGGGGCCGCCGCCGCGAAGCGGGGGAACGCGGCATGAGCGTCGAATTCGAAGTCGTCGACCGCATTGCCCGTGTCACGCTCAACCGACCCGAGCGGATGAACGCCGTCGATGCCGCGACGGAACGGGCGCTGGAGGCGATCTGGCGGGAGATCGAGGAGCGGGACGATGTGAGTTGCGTGGTCCTGACAGGCGCGGGCGCAAAGGCATTCTGCGCCGGGGCGGATATGAAGGGCGTTGACAAGTCCGGTGTCGATTACTGGGCGGAGAGCCGTCCGAACGGCTTCGGTGGTCTCTCCTTCCGACGCTCGCTCGACGTGCCCGTCATTGCCAGGGTCAACGGCTTTGCGCTGGGTGGCGGTTTTGAACTTGTTCTCGGATGCGACATCGTGATTGCCTCCGAGAACGCCCGTTTCGGCCTGCCGGAAGCGCGGGTCGGACGCATGCCGCTGGATGGCGGTATGGTAATGCTCCAGCGCAAGATTCCCTTTAACCGTGCTATGGCGGTGCTGATGACCGGAAAGCAGTTCAACGCGCGGGAAATGTTCGAATTCGGCATCGTCAATGAAGTCGTGCCAGCCGAACAGCTCGATGAAGTCGTGGATCGCTGGGTTGCAGAGATCATCGCGTGTGCGCCGCTGTCGCTGCGGGCCATCAAGCAGACCGTGAACCGCACCGGTCACCTTTCTCCGGCCGAGGCGCAGTCGCTCAAGACGCCAGCGCTCATCAGGGCGCTGCAAAGCGAGGATGCCGTTGAGGGTGTCGCGGCCTTTCAGCAAAAGCGCGCACCCGTCTGGAGAGGTCGGTGAGCGTGCGCTAAAAGGGGAAATGACTCGAACCGGGGAGACCACATGCATGCCAGCATCCTGAAATATTTCGCGGCCGTGGCTCGAACGGGTTCGATACGCAAGGCTTCGGACGAGTTGCATGTGGCGACCTCCGCCCTCAGCCGTCAGATCAAGAAGCTGGAAGAGGAACTGGGCATTACGCTGTTCGAACGCTTCTCCAACGGTCTGCGCCTGACGGTTGCCGGCGAGGAGGTCTTGCGGCATGCGAAGGCAACGCTCAGGGAGTACGAACTGCTGCGCAGCGATTTGGGTGCGATGCAGGGCAAGAAGACCGGGCGTGTCCGGATAGCCTGCCTGGACAGCCTGACCCTGAAATTCCTTCCTGATCAGATCCGGGCGTTTCATCGGCTGAATCCTGCCGTGAGCTTTCATGTCCAAACGGCGGGACACGGGCATGTAACGGACTATGTCGCGGAGGGGGACGTCGATATCGGCATTACCTTCGATCTCGCCCGTCCCGACGACACTGAAATGGTGTTTCGGGTGCCCATGCCCCTGATGGCCTGTGTTGGCAAATCGCACCCCTTGGCGAAACATAAGAAAGTCTCCCTGACCCAATGCTCACAGTTCAATCTGCTGCTGCAACTGGACACGCAACCGATCCGCTCCCTTATTGAGATCGAGCTATCGGCATTCGAGCGAACGGGACGCTCCTTCATCGTTTCGAACAGCCAAATGATGCTGAAGCCATTCATCATGGCGGGAGACGGGGTCGCCTTCTTCACGCATATGGGCTTCATGGAAGAGATCCGTTCGGGCGAGATCGTCGCGCTGCCGCTTTCGGGTTCCCGATTGCAAAGCCTGCATATCGGCATACTTGTTCAGAAGCGCCGCCAGCTCACTCATGCCGCCGAAGCTGTCATCGAGATGTTCAGCCGCGAACTTCAAAAGTACAGCGATACGATCAACGAGGTCATTCACAATTGAACCCGAATACCACGGACATTCGCTTTTTACCGAGGCCGGGCCACGCGCCTGCATTGAGGGGTGTCGCCTGCAAGGATAGCCTGCCCGTCGAGATCGAGTGGGGTTCGTTAACGCCCGGCGACCTCGTGATGCCCGCTCCGGTCAATGCGCATGACCATGGCTACGGCATCCGCACGCTTGATTTCGGTGGCCTCGACGATGCTCTCGAAGTCTGGATTCCTACCCTGCGTCTCAGGCCGCGAACCGATCCCTATCTGGAAGCGCTGGTCGCCTTTTCACGCCTGGCGCTGACCGGCGCCGGGGCGACGATGCATTGTCATAATTCCCTGAATATCGACCGTCTCGCGGATGAGGCCGCAGCCGTCATCCGGGCCGCGTCCGAGGTCGGCATCCGGCTGGGTCTGTCCTGCCCGCTGCTCGATTTCGACCCCTGGGCGTATGATGGCGGGCCGGAGCGTCTGCGTCCCTTTCTCTCGCCGGACAACTGGGCGGCGCTTGCGCCGACGATCCCCCGTTACGCGCCGCCCGCCCGCCAGATCGAAGCGGTGCGGCAGGTGATGGTGGAAAACAGCAATCCCCTGGTCGAGGTGCAGTTCGGCCCGATCGGGCCGCAATGGTGTTCGAACGCGCTTCTTGAGGCGATTGCTGAGGCTTCCGCCGAAGATGGGCGGCGCATCCACATGCACCTGCTCGAAAGCCCGCGTCAGCGTCATTGGCTGGACCGGCGCTTTCCTCAAGGCGTCGTCCGCTACCTCGACCAAATCGGCTTCCTGTCACCGCGTCTTGCTGTTGCCCACGGCGTACAACTGCGCGAGGACGAACTTGAGCTTCTGGCTGAACGCGGGGTGCAGGTCGTTTCCAATCTGTCCGCCAACCTGCGGCTGCGCTCGGGTGTGGCGCCGCTGTCTGAAATGGCGCGCGGCGGGCCGGAATTCGCGATTGGGCTGGATGGCACTGGATTCGATGACGATCAGGATATCTGGCGTGAACTCAGGCTCGCCTATCTTCTTCACGGCGGCCGGGATGTTGTCCGAAACTTTCCGGCGGCGGGCATTTTCGACGCCGCGATCAGCGTCGGCGCCAAGGTCGTCGGCAGGCCCGAGGCGCGGGATTACGTGACCATCGACTATGCGGCCCTGACGACTGACAGCCTTTTCGACGATCTCGATGAGGCGGCGGTGCTGCTCGCCAGGATGAATGCTTCTCATGTCAAGGGATTGGTTGTCGGCGGCAGGCAGATCCTGCGCGAGCGACATCTGACTGGGGTTGACTTCGAAGCGGCTCGCCACGCCCTGCTTGAGCAGGCTCGGAGCGATCTGCCGCGTCTGCGCGAAGAGCGTCCGCGTGTGAAAGCGCTCGCCGAGGCAACGCGCCGTTATTACGCGGGATGGTGATCGTTCCGGAATGAGTATGTGCAAACGGCTGGTTTTGCGACTAAATCCACGAGGGTTACAGCCCGGAGATGGAACGCTTCCGGGCTGTATTCGGCCTGAAGGCGATTACAGCGCGGCACGCTTGTCGTGTCTGGCGATCCGAGTGAGTAGGTAGTCGACCTCCGACCTGGCGGTGGCGCTCAGCATCTGGGCGGGCTTACGCTGGACGTCCGAGGCGATCACGCCGCGGCGCTTCAGGACATGCTTGCGCACGGCAAGACCGACGCCAGACTGTTGCTCGTAGCGGATCAGCGGCAAGTGTGCGTCGAACAGATCGTGGGCCTCATCGCGCCTGCCGGCGGCAAACAGGGAGACCAGTTCCGCCAGCATGTCAGGAAAGCCGTATCCGGTCATCGCGCCGTCGGCGCCCCGTTCCGGTTCGAAATCGAGGAACATTCCACCATTGCCGCAAAGGATCGAGAACGCGCGTAGTTCACCGGATTTCTGCATGGCGCGCAGCTTCGAGATTTTCTCCAGCCCCGGCCAGTCCTCGTGCTTCAGCATCTGGCAGGACGGATGATTGGAGATCACTCTGGCGACGACGCTGGGCGACATCACCACTGTCAATGTCAGGGGGTAATCCTGCAACACCCATGGCACGTCCTCGCCGACCGCCTCGACCGCGCCGGCAAAGTAGCTGACGATCTGGTCGTCGGTGCGTAGCGCCGGGGGTGGGGCAATCATCACGCCGGCCGCTCCAATGTCCATGGAATCGCGTGCCAGCGATCGCATGCCGGCGAAACCCGGCGAAGAGACGCCGACGATGATCGGCACTTTGGCGCGCGAGACGACACGCCTGACGATGGCGCGGCTTTCCTCCGGTTCCATTTTCGGCGCCTCACCCATGATGCCGAGTATGGTAATGCCGTCGCAACCACTTTCCTCATAGAAATCCGTCAGTCGATCAACCGATGTAAAGTCGATGGACCCGTCCTCAAGGAAAGGCGTGGTTGCGATCGCATAGACGCCCTTTGATTGGGTGTTGAATGTCATTGTTTTCTCCCAGATGTGGCTATGGACCCGGTCGAGCCGCAGTTTTAGTGATGCCGCCGTTCAGATATTGGCGAGAAGCCCGCCATCGATGCGGATGACTGAGCCGGTGATGTAGGATGCCCGCGGACTGACCAGAAACGCGACCGCATCGCCGTATTCGCGAGGGTCCCCATAGCGTCCCACAGGGATTGAGGCGGTGCTTTCCGCCGTGACGTCGGCCACCGGACGATTTTCGCGGCTGGCTTTCTGCTCATCGAGAAAGACGATGCGGCCGGTGGCAATCCGGCCCGGCAGCACGATGTTAGCAGTAACGCCGCTACGGCCAACTTCTCGGGCGAGCGTTTTTGACCAGCCCAGGAGGGCAAGTCTGAGACTGTTGGAGATACCGAGATTGGGGATTGGCGCCACGACGCCCGATGAAGTTGAGGTGATGATGCGTCCCCAGCCACGTTCGCGCATCGACGGCAGTACCGCATCCGTCACGGCGATCACCGAGCGAACCATGCTGTCGAAATACTGCGACCACATTTCCGGCGCTTGCCCTCCGGCCGTTGTCGGGGGTGGGCCGCCGGTGTTGTTGACGAGAATATCCACCGGTCCGAATGTGGAACCAATGAGCGCAAGCCGTTCCGCGATCACCGAAAGATCACTGATGTCCCATTGAAGAGCCAATGCAATCTGGCCGGTCGCTTTGATAGTGCGCGCTGTCTGTTCAGCGGCAGCCTGATCTATGTCTGCGACGATGACGTTTGCGTTTTCTGAGGCAAGGGCGTTAGCAATTGCGCTTCCCAGCCCGCCGCCAGCGCCAAATACCAGCGCCGTCTTTCCGTTCAATTGGAGATCCATGAAACCCTGCTTTTGCGTTTCGGTATTGTTGATTCGGCGGCCACCGCAGCTGCGATCGACAGAAAGGTTGCCGACTACCATTGCCGCTTGGTTAGCTACGGGGAGAAATGCCGAAGCGCTCCATCACGACTTTGTCCTTCGAGATCAGGAGTGTGAAACGGCTGTCGGCCTATCGAACGCAGTTACGAAAGGATGATCCATTTCAATGATCGTGCCGCGCGCCCACCCCCCGGGCGAACCAAGGCCCGTCACGGAGGATTCGAAGAATTCCCTGTTAACGTTGACGAAGACATGCCGGTCCTCTGGAACTTCTTCATCCCAGATGATGGCGTCGACCGGACAGATTGAAAGGCACAGGCCGCAATTGATGCACTCATCAGGATGAATGTAGAACATCCGCGTGCCCTCGTAGATGCAGTCGACCGGACAGGCGGCGGTGCAGGCGCCATCTTTGATGTCGATGCAGGGAAATGTGATGACATAGGCCATCCGGGCAGCCTCCTTCCAGAATATGGGAAACCGGAGGCAGATTGCCTCCGGCAGATTTTTTCCCAGAAATCCGCGTCGCAAGGAAGTTCAGAGTTTCGCTTGAGTGATTGCCGATAAGGCAACACTAACCGAGCGCTCCGGTGCGCTCCGCAATAGCAGACAATCGTCTCGACATCTGAATCCCGGAACACGACCGGGCGGAGCGTGACCGGCCGAGCTTCCCGATTCAATGTCGGCTTTTCATCATGTTTTTTCAGAACCTGATGATCGGTTTGATAACCTGACCCCGGTGACTGTCGGCGAATGCCTGCTCTATCGCTTCGAACGGGTAGAAATGGCACATGCGATCGAATGGGAAACGACCCTCCATGTACCAGTCGATCAACTGGCCAATGAAAGTTTCCGGATCATGGCTCTCGCCTTCGATGATGCCCTGCACCTTGCGTCCCGGAAGGAGGAAGGTCGGATTGACCGGAACTTCCAGCGACGGATTGACGCCAGCCAGCCAGCCGCAGGTGCCGCGCGGTGCGGTGGCGGCTACGGCCTGCTGCATGACGGATGGCACACCGGTCGTATCGAGTGCAACGAGCACGCCATCCTCGGTAATCGAGCGTATGAAGGCCACGGCATCGCCTGTTGCACCGTTGAGGGTTTCGGTCGCGCCGAATTCACGTGCAAGGGCAAGCCGTTCCTCCGAAATGTCGATTGCAACGATCCGAGGAGCCCCGGCAATGCGGGCGGCCAGAATGGCGCTCAGACCGACCGCCCCGGCTCCGAAGACGGCGAAATCGGTTTTTGATGACACTTTCAAGGCGTTGAGCGCCGCGCCCGCGCCGGTCTGGATGCCGCAGGCCAACGGTCCCAAAAGTTCGAGCGGGGCATCCTTGCGGACTTTGACCACATTGCGGTCATAGCAAAGGGCATAGGTCGCGAGGGAGGATTGGCCGAAGAAAGAACCGTGAACCGCACCTTCCGTGCTTTGCAAGGTCGATGATCCGTCGGGACGGTCGCCCTCGAAGCAATATTTCACCGAATGGTGGCAGTAGGTGTGATCGTGATCCCGGCATGCCCGGCAGTGGCCGCAGTAATCATAGGTCATGACCACATGGTCGCCTGGCGCCACCTTGCTCACGTCCGCCCCTACCGCTTCGACGATGCCGGCACCCTCATGGCCCGGCACCATCGGCAGACGGGACGGCAATGTCAGGCTGATCGCTGAGAGATCGGTATGGCAGATGCCGGTGGCGACGAGCCGCACCAGGATTTCATTGTCGCGCGGGGCGTCGAGTTCAAGGGTTTCAATTGCGATCTGGCCCGGCTGGCGAGCGACGGCGGCCTGGATTTGCATCGGTCTTTTCCTCATTTCGGATCATGGGTCAGCGGAATGATGTCTCCGCCAAGTTTCTGGCGTGCGAGTCCCCACACGCCACGTGGCGCAAACAAGCTGATGGTGACGGCAAGCGTTCCGAGCGCGATCAGATAGAAAGCGCCGTAATCCTGCAAAAGCTCGCGAAGCAGAAAGAATATGATGGTGCCGATGATTGGCCCTTCGAGGCTACCCAGCCCGCCGATGACGACGATGAAGAGCACGTAGATGGTCCAGTCCAGCATCGAGAATGAAGCGATATGGGAAATCCGGCCCTTCTGGAGCGTGCTGAGAATACCGACCAGACCGACGAGCGGCGAGGCCAGGATGAAGGTCGCCGCCCGCACCAACCGCGTGTTCACACCGGCGACGGCCGCGCCTTCCTCACTGTCGCGGAGTGCCGCAAGACCAAGGCCGATACGCGACTTCATAAGGCCCCAGATGATCATGAAGGTCACGATGGCCACCGCCAGCGCCATTATGTAGATCGTCACGATTCTCTCCGGCGGCTTTTGGCCGAGGAGCTTCAGGAGTTGAGCGGGAACAGCCATGCCTGATCCTCCGCCAAAGGCTTCGAGGCGACTGGCGAGCAGCATGATCGTCTCTGCGACAACCCAGCTTCCGACCGCCAGATAGGCGGCGCGAAGCCGGAAAATGATGCCATAGACGGCAACGCCAAAGACGAGCGTGATGGCCATGGCCGCAGGAATAGCTATGGCAAGGCCCCAGCCGGCCAGAACGGCAAAGCCGAAGAAGGCATAGGCGCCGATGCCGACGAAGGCATGTTGGCCGATGACGCCGACATTGCCGTAGCCCGCGACCAGGTTCCATAGCATGGCGAGTGTCAGCATGCTGAGGGCCTGCGTCAGAAGAACGAGCATGGCGGCGTTGAACAGGAAGGGGGCCGCGCAAAGGCAGGCAAAGCTGCCGGCGAGTATGATGCGGCCGATGAAGAGGGGAAAAGACTTCATGGGCTAGTCCTCAGGCTTTTGGAAACAGGCCCTGCGGCCGCGTCAGAAACAGAACGAGAAAGACGATATGACCGCCAAGGACCTGTAAGGCGCTGTCGATCATGCCGCCGAATGTCTGGGCGTAGGCGATGATGATGCCGCCGGCCAGAACGCCCCAGAAGCTGCCAAGACCGGCGAGAACAACGACCTCGAAAGCGATCAGCAAGCGGGTCGGTCCCGACGCTGGATCGAAGTTCGTCCAGATCGACATCAATCCGCCTGATACCGCTTCCGTGATACCGACAAGGGCCATCGCTACGGCGAAGACCGCGGGTACCGAAAGGCCGACGAGGCGCGCGGCAGCCGGATCGTCGGCAACGGCGCGTATACGAACACCGACATTCGTTCTGTAGAGGAGCTGCTCCAGTCCGAGGATCAGAAGGCACGCGATCACAAAGATGATCAGAGGCAGCACACCGACGCTCAGGCCATCGACGAGTTTCAGCGAGGCCAGTTCGATGCCGCCCGCCGTAACCTTGCGCGTGTCGGCGCCGTAAACTTCCAGAAGACTATTCTGGATGACAGTCGAAAGACCGAAGGTGATCAGGATGATCTGCAATTCGTTCTTGCTGGCGGCTCTCTGGAGGATGCCGCGCTGGAGCAGCCAGCCGAAAAGTCCACCGGCCGGGATGAGGAGTGCCAGCGCAAGCGGCACGGGAATGCCGAGCGATTGGCTCAACGTCAGCATCAGGAAGGACATGAGAACGATGATGTCGCCGTGGGCGACATTGATGAAGCGCAGCACTCCGACGGAAATGGCGAGGCCGAGGGCGAACATGGCATAAAGTCCGCCCAGCAATGTGGCCTGAAGTATCTGATCGACGATGCCGGTCATGCGTGGGCTCCGAAATTGTCCGTCGTCGAATGATTTGAGACTTTTTGGGCTTTGGAAGAATGGAGTTTCCGGCTCGGTCTGCGGGTTGATTTAAGCTGCTTTGGCCTGGTGGTTCAAGCGGCGCTGTTTGATGGTGTCTCGTTTGATCCTTTCGCGTTCGAGCAGGATGGTCTGACCGCGCCCGAAGTAGACTTCGGCCGGGGTGAGATTGTCGAGGCTCTCGTGATATCGGCGATGATTGTAGTGCTCGACGAAGGCCGCGATCTGCGCTTCTAGGTCTTCCTGGAAGAAGTAGTTTTCGAGCAGGATGCGGTTCTTGAGTGTTTGGTGCCAACGCTCGATCTTGCCCTGCGTTTGCGGATGGCCGGGAGCACCGTGGACCTGGTCGATCTTGTATTTCTCCAGCCATTCACCGAGATCGGAGGCGACGTAACACGGGCCGTTGTCGGACAGCAGGCGTGGCCGGTGCTCGACCTTGACCTTGTCGCAGCCTGATGCGGCCAATGCCAGATCGAGCGTGTCGGTGACGTCATCGACTTTCATGCCGGTGCACAGCTTCCAGGCGATGACGTAACGGGAATAGTCGTCGAGAATGGTAGACAGGTAGAACCATCCCCAGCCAATGACCTTCAGATAGGTGAAGTCGGTTTGCCATATCTCGTTCGGCCGCGTGGTCTTGTCCTTGAACTCGTCGTTGGCCTTGATGACGATATAGGCAGGCGACGTAATCAGGTCATGGGCCTTGAGCAGGCGATAGACCGAAGCCTCTGACACAAAATAGCTTTCCGTGTCGGTGAACTTCACCGCCAGTTCGCGTGGCGAAAGATCGGCATGATCCAGCGCCATGGTGATGATCCGGTCCCTGACATCGTCGGGAATGCGGTTCCACACCCGTGATGGCGCAGACGTCCGGTCTTCCAGACCTTCGACGCCATGGGTCTGGAAGCGATCATACCAGCGGTAGAAGGTCGGCCTTGGGATGCCGAGCTTGTCGAGGGTTTGCCTGGCCGACAGGTGCGCCTGCTCAACGAGCCGGATGATCTCAAGCTTTTCGGTAGCGGGATATCTCATTCCTCGTCGCCCCCATCCCCGATCATGCTTTTTTTGAGCAGGCGGTTCTCCAGGGTGAGATCGGCCAGCGCCTCTTTCAGGTCGCGGCTCTCCTTGCGCAGAGCCTTTACCTCGTCACTGGTCGCCGAGCGGGCGGTGTCGCCTGCAAGGCGCTTCTTGCCCGCTTCGAGGAATTCCTTCGACCAGCTATAATACAGGCTTTCGGTGATCCCCTCGCGGCGGCAGATCGCAGCGATGCTGTCTTCGCCACGCAGCCCTTCAAGCACGATGCGGATCTTCTCCTCCGACGAATGATGCTTGCGCGTGGCACGGCGGATGTCCTTGATCGTCTTTTCGGCCGCTGATGTTTGCGGCCCGGTTTTCTGTCTCATCTTCGCTTCCTTTGAATGAGCTACGATGAGCTGAAAATCCTCTCTTCTCAATTAAACCAGTTCTGTCTCAAGGGCGCTGATGTCCGACACGCCGTCGATTACCTTGAGGGCGCCGAAGTGTTTCTTGACTGTCTTGAGTTCGAGCATGTTCTGGCCTTTGTCCGGTCGCGCGGATGCTCGGCGACCGGAAATCCGCTTACGAATAGGGAATAGGGAACGGCTCCCGCTGAACGGGTACGCCGGGGTGGAAGCTGTTTTCCACGATCGCCATGTCGTAGGGGAACTTGTAATCCGCAGGTGCCTTGACCCACTGGACAGAAACAAGGCCGAGCTTCGCGCTGTTCGGAACGGGGCCGGTGGTGAAGTCGATCTTGCCGCAGATCGTGTCCAGTTTCGTAGCGGCGAGCGCATCGCGAATGCTATCGCGGTCGTCGATGTCTGCCGTGCGCTTCAAGGCATCGACAATCACCTCCAGCATGGCGTGACGTGAGCCGATACCGGCCGTCCACTGACGTCCGGTGGAGGTTTCATAGGCGCGGGCGGTGTCGTGCGCGCTCATGCCGTCGAGGGAGGACACATATGGGAAGGTCGGGGTCCACCAGATCGGAACGGAAACGCCGACGGCCTTTTCCCCGAGAGGCTGGACCGATGCCGGATATTCCGAAGACTTGCCGGCGATCACGGCAACCGGCCGGTAACCCTGCTGGGCGCTCTGCGTCCAGAACAGGGTGAAATCAGGCGGCGGCATGATGGCCTGCACGATGTCGGCGCCGGCGTCTCGGAACTTGGCGATCTGTGTGGAATAGCTTGCCGTCGGCAAATCGAAACGGCCGGGATCGACGATCTTGTAACCTCTCGCCCCGAACGTTTCGGTGAAGGTCTTCGCCATCACCGTGCCGTCGGCATCGTTCGGCCACAGGCCGCCCACCACCCGGTTCGTCTTGAGCTTGTCCATGAAGGCCAGCATGGAGCCGGAATAGGTGTCAACGTCGAAAAAGGCGCAATAGGTGTAGTCGAACCCCTTCTTGGGGTCGCCGCCACGGCCGAAGAACCAGGGCTGGATCGGCAGGTCCGACGCAAGGCAGGGAACGCCGTTGAGTTCGCACTGGTCCGACGCGGGATTGGCGTTTTCCGGCCCGCCATAGCAAAGCACGATATCCACGCTTTCGGAAAGGATGAGATCCTGCGTCACTTCCGCTGCGCGGTTCGGGTTGGACTGGGTATCTCGCTCGATGAAGCGGATGGGATAGCGGACGCCGCCGTTTTCGATCACCCCGCCCGTTGCCTGCACGATCCTCGCGATGACGAATTCCGTAGGTTCCGCGAACGCGGCCATCGCACCGGTTTTCGGCGAAACGACGCCGATCTTGATCTCCCGGCCGGCGGCTTTCGCCATGCGCGGAAGCAGAGGTGCGGCAAGCGCGCCGATAGAGGTGAGCACGCCGGCGCGAAGAGCCGCGCGGCGGGTAATTTCAACTGGCATGATATCCTCCCTTGTCGGCAGGTTCCTCGGCCTGCCTTGAGATATGATGCCGAAAATTCGGAACTTGTAAATAATCAAAATAATCAAATTATCATAATTTGGTAATTTGAGTTGTTGTGTCTGCGATTGAAGGATGAGTTCGCGTTATACGGGGGATTTGGCGCATGTAGTCGATTTTTTCGATGTTAGAATATAAAAAATGAAATTTTAATCGACATGAGATTGCATAATTATCAAAAAACGATAATTTGATGAAAGTCACATTAGGGAGGACGAAATGACTTTTACAGCCGTTCGCGCTGGCGCGTACCTGCACCATGTTGCATTTGAAAGCTCCGATCCGGAGAAACTGGCGCGGTTCTATGCCGACGCCATGAATATGGAGTTGTCCCAGTCAGGCGACGAATGGCACTGCGAAGGACCCAGACGTCGCTTCATCGCGGTAAAGGGGGCGGACAAGAAGCTTGCCTATTCCGGACTTGCCTGCCGCAACGCTGAGGGACTTGCGCTTCTCAAGGCCCGCGTCGAGGCCGAAGGTATCGCTGTGCTGCCCAGCCCATCGCCCTATTTCGAGGACGGCGCCTTCGCCGTTCGCGACCCCGATGGCCGTGTGGTCTGCTTCGGTGTTGCGAAACCCGACAGGCCGGGCCTCAAAGGTATTCAGGGGCCTACGCAGCATCTTACCTACGCTTCCGAGGATGTTGCGGCCTTCGTGGACTTCTATGTCGGCAAGCTCGGCTTCCAGCTCACGGATCGCGTGCTGCACGAGGATGGCCGGCTCGCCACCGCGTTCACGACGTCCAATCACGAGCACCACACCATCGCCTGCTTCTATACCCCGGGGCGCGTGGGCGTCGACCATCATTCCTATGAGGCCGGCGAATGGAATTACATCCGCGACTGGTGCGATCATCTGGCCGCCCGCGACATCCAGCTTACCTGGGGCCCTGGCCGTCACGGTCCCGGCAACAATCTCTTCATCTTCATCACCGATCCCGACGGGAACTGGATCGAGATATCGGCGGAGCTTGAGGTCATCTACGACCGCGATACCGTCGATTGGCCGCAGCACCCCCGCACGCTCAACAAATGGGGCGAAGCGATCCTGCGCTCGTGATCCGTCAGTTTGTGGAATAAAAGGAGAGATTAATGCAGTTTGTTAGCTACACCCGGCTTGGCCGGGCAGGTTTCGGCGCGCGTGTAGAGGGAGGCATCGTAGACCTCACCGGCAAGCTCGCCACCGGTGTCGTTTCGCTGAAACAGGCCATCGAGGCCGACCTTCTCGATGCTGCAAAAGCCTTTATCGCGGGTCGCAGGGCCGAATTTACCGAGGCCGACATCGCGCTGTTGCCCGTCATCCCCGATGCAGGCAAGATACTCTGCGTCGGTTTGAACTACGAGACGCATCGCGCCGAAACGAAGCGGCCCGATGCGAAATATCCGACCATTTTCACCCGTTTTGCCGATACGCAGATAGCACATCGCCAGCCGATTCTGAAGCCCCGCGTTTCCGATCATCTGGACTACGAGGCGGAACTCGCGGTCGTCATCGGCCGCGGCGGGCGCTACATCCCGGAAGCGAGCGCTCTTGAGCATGTGGCTGGCTATGCCTGCTACAATGATGCAACGATCCGCGATTGGCAGAGGCACACTTTCCAGTTCACACCCGGCAAGAATTTTCCGGCGACGGGCGCCTTCGGACCCCAGCTTGTCACACCCGAAGAGGTCGGGGACTACACGAAATTGAAGATCACGGGCCGGCTCAATGGACAGGTCATGCAGGACGCGACGCTCGCCGATCTCATTTTCCCGATTGCCACGCTGATTTCCTATTGCTCTTCCTTCACGCCGCTTCAGCCCGGCGACGTGATCCTGACCGGCACGCCCGGCGGGGTAGGCGACCGTCGTGACCCTCCGGTTTTCATGAAGCCGGGTGACGTGTTCGAAGTGGACATTCCCGGGGTAGGCCTTCTGGTCAGCCCGATCGGGCAGGAACCCTGACGGTTCGCGGCGTGGGGAGCGCCGTGAACTTTCAACAAGGGACTGGAGACAATGGGAGAGGATAATCCGATGAGCGTCATGGAACCCGTTTTGGAGGTCGATGTTGCCATAGTCGGGGCGGGGCCGACAGGACTGACCCTGGCAAACCTTCTCGGCAGCATGGGTATTTCGGTTGCGCTCATTGAGCGCAACCTCACGACGGTTCAGGAGCCACGGGCTGTCTCCATCGATGATGAATCGATGCGGACCCTGCAGGCTGCGGGTCTTGCCGATGCCGTCGAGAAGATCGTGGCGCGCGGCTATGGTTCGCGCTATCTCTCGCCCGCACACGATCTCTTCCTGACAGTGGAGCCAACGTCGCGGGATTATGGCTTCGATAAACGCAACGCGTTTCAGCAACCGGAACTCGAAGCGCTGATGCGCGGAGGTCTTGCCCGCCACAGCAGCATCATCCAGCTCTTCGGTTGGGAAATGCAATCCTTCGAGCAGACCGACCGGGACGTATCACTGGAAATCATCGACACCTCCGGCGTGCAACGCGCCGTGAGGGGCCGCTACATGGTGGCGAGCGACGGCGGGCGGTCGCCGACGCGTGGCAAGCTTGGAATCCCGCTTACGGGGTCCACCTTTGCGGAGCGCTGGCTCATCGTCGATCTGGTGCGAACCGAGAACCGCTTTCGCCACACTGAAGTATATTGCGATCCGGCTCGCCCCTGCATTTCGTTACCGGGACCGGATAACATCCGCCGTTACGAATTCATGCTCCACTCCGGCGAGGACGAGAAGGCCGTCACGGATGAGGCTTTCGTGCGCGGCATGCTGGCCCATGTCGGCCCCGACCGCGACTGCCAGTTCCGCCGTGTGCGTGTCTATACGTTCCATGCGCGGCTTGCCGAGCGTTGGCGGGACGGCCGTATCTTCCTTGCGGGCGATGCAGCACATCTGACCCCGCCTTTCGCTGGGCAGGGTATGAACAGCGGACTGCGCGACGCCCACAATCTCGCCTGGAAACTGGCAGAGGCCGTGCGTGGCAACGCTCCATCCGATCTGCTTGACAGTTACGAAACAGAAAGAAAGCCCCACGCCTGGGAGATGATCGAACTGGCGCTTCGCATGGGGCGCATCATGATGCCGGAAAACTCGACGAAGGCGCTTCTTACCCGTATCGCCTTCCGGGCGCTGGGGCTTTATCCACCGGCCCGGGATTACTTTGCCCAGATGCGCTACAAGCCGAAGCCCCGGTTTCGGAAGGGGCTCCTCTGGCCGGACGGACTTTCCGAAAAGGCGACCATCGTCGGGCGTCTCATTCCGCAGCCCATGGTGGATGACGTCCGTCGCAACCGGACGCTGTTCGACCGGGTTTTGCCGGACAAGCCGGTCGTGCTGGTGTTTGACGAATTCCCGGACCGGGTTCTTGCTCCCGAAGCCGTTCGCGCACTGGAAGCAGCAGGTGCGGCTGTCGTCGGACTGACCCCGGAATGGATGAATCCCGTCGACGGTGCCTTCCCCGTTTACCGCGATGCCGGCCGACTGTTCAGCGGACCGCATATGCGAGCCTATCTCGGCCACACGCTTCTGTTGAGGCGGGATCGTTATGTTGCATCGGCCGTGCCGGTTGACCAAAGCGGCAAGCTCATCGAGCGGATCGCAGCGCTTGGCGCGTCGACATCGGTTATGCCCGGGTCGGAGGCGCTCGCCGCCGCCTCCTGAAGATTGGTGAAACGGGAGTAACAGCGCCGCGATTGACTTCCGTTATCATTAAATGGCAACTAGAACGGTATTGCCCGTTTCTGTTGGCATATCCGAGGGAGTTTCATGGCTGGACTTGATCGCTTTGTCGAAATTCTCAGACTCTTCGACGAACGCAAGCCCGACTGGACAATCCAGGAAATGGCAAGTGCCACGGAGGTGCCGGCCAGCACCGTATATCGCACCGTTCGCGAACTGGTCGGGCAGGGATTTCTCGATCCGTCGATCGAGGCACACTATCGGCTGGGGGCGGCGATCATCGAATTCGACCGCCGCCTGCGCATTTCCGATCCGCTGATCCGCGAAGGCGACCCGATGCTGGCAGAGGTGCTTGACGCTGTGCAGGTGCCTTGCGTCGCCGTTCTGGCGCGGCTGTATCGGGACCAGGTGATCTGCGTGGCGGATCACCGGACCCCGAACAGTGCTGTCCAAACGAGCTACGAACGCGGCCGGCCCATGCCGCTCCTGCGCGGAGCAACCTCCAAGACCATTCTGGCGCAACTCCCGAAAGCCAGACTCGGTAAAGTCGTCAAGGCCACGGGTCACGACCGCGCCCTGAAGGACGACATGATCGCCGAACTGGTGACCGTCCGGCGACAGGGTTACGCCATCACTCGTAGCGAGGTCGATACGGGACTGGTCGGCATCGCTGTTCCCGTCTCCTGCGCGGAAGCGGCCATCAATGCCAGCATGAGCCTGATTGTACGCGCTTCTGACTGCAGTGAAAGCGCCGAGCGCCGGCTGCTCATGACCTTGATGCCGGTTGCCGACATGTTATCCCGCAAGTTGCTGGATGGCCTGACGTCCCATCAATCATGATTGGTGCAACACGCCGTTGCCACGATTTCAGGATCGGCGGCGTTTGCGTCTGTGATTTTATCAAAAAATGATAACTTAATATTGACCATCGGCAATTTCGGGCGGTAGATATTTGAAATGGGGGAGAATGCGCATTCGGACTGTTTCGCCGGTCTATGGCCGAACAGCCAAGGATGCGACGTGCCATCGGGAGGAAGAGACCATGCACCATAATGTCGATCATGCGCCGCTTGCTGTACATGTCTATGAGGGATTTTCCGGGCAGTTCATCGCCGGGAAATGGACGCCCGGCTCGGAAGGGAAAGTGGTCCTCGACCGCAACCCCTATGACGACAGCATTCTGGCTGAAATCACCCAGGCAAGCCTTGCCGATCTCGATGACGCCTTTGTCGCGGCGAAAACGACCCAGATAGAATGGGCACGAGCCTTGCCGTCGGAGCGGGCGGCCGTTTTTCTGCGGGCAGTGTCGATCCTTGACCGGCGCAAGGAGGAGGTGGTCAGCTGGCTGATCCGGGAATCCGGCAGCACGCGCATCAAGGCGGATGTCGAGTGGGGTGCGGTACGCGCCGGCATGCTAGAGGCCGCGACGATGCCGTTTGCCGCACAGGGACACATCATTCCGGTCGACCGGCCGGGCAAGGAAGCGCGTGTCTACAAGAAGCCGGTCGGCGTGGTCGGCGTCATCAGCCCCTGGAATTTCCCGCTGCATCTTTCCAATCGTTCTGTGGCTCCGGCTCTGGCACTCGGCAACGCGGTGGTCCTGAAGCCGTCGAACGACACGCCTGTCACGGGTGGACTGCTGTTGGCGAAGATCTACGAGGAAGCCGGCCTGCCGCCGGGTGTCCTGAACGTGGTCGTCGGAAGCTCGGGTGTGATCGGTGACGCTTTTTCGCGTCATCCTGTGCCGCGGGTCCTGACCTTCACGGGTTCGACCCCGGTCGGCCGTCATATCGCCCGGGTGGCAGGCGAATCCTCGCTGCTCAAGCGTATCGGCCTCGAACTCGGGGGCAATGCACCCCTCATTGTCCTCAACGACGCCAATCTCGAAAAAGCGGTTGGAGCCGCGTTGATCGGCCGCTTCATGCATCAGGGCCAGATCTGCATGAGTACCAACCGTATCATCATCGAGGCCGCGCTCTACGACCGCTTTGTGGAGGCTTACGTTGCCGCTGCGAAATCGGTGAAATACGGCGATCCCAATGCACCCGACACACTGGTCGGGCCGCTTTGCAATGACAGCCAGGTGCGCAGTGTGACCGCAAGCATCGCGCGGGCGCGGGAAAGCGGCTTCCGTGAATGCGTATCTGGCCCGATCGAGGGACGCGTGGTGGCTCCGCATGTCTTCGCCGACGTGACCAACCACTCCGATTTCGCCCGCAACGAAATCTTTGGCCCCGTCGCACCGCTTATTCGCGCCGCCGACGAAGCGGAAGCGCTGGCTTTCGCCAACGATACCGAATTCGGCCTTTCCAGCGCCGTTTTCACCGGTGACGAGGCGCGGGGACTGGCCTTTGCCCAGCAGATCGAGGCAGGCATGACCCATATCAACGATATCACCGTTCACGACTATCCGCATGTGATGTTCGGCGGCGAGAAGAATTCCGGTCTGGGCCGTTTCAACGGGAAGTGGATCGTGGAGGAATTCACCACTGACCATTTCATTTCAATCCAGCGATAAGAACGATCCGGGAAGGCGGGGCTGTTTTCCCGCCTCTCATATATGAAATTGGCGCATGTAAGCACCAGGGCTTCTCGCATGAGAAGGCTTTGCAATGCCAACAGTTTCATTAAAATATCAAAATATGATAATTATGAAATTATTTCATTTCAAAAGTATCTATTATCGATAATTATCTTGATAATTCTCAAAAAATAAGAATAGTGGAATGGACTGTTGTGCCGAAGGCCGCGGACATTGGGAATGTCGCCGCGTGGGAGACCTGAAGCCTCAGCAGTATCGGAGGATAAACGCAAATCGGATCGTCGCGCAGGACGGACCCACGGGGTCCGGCGGATGGCTAGGTCATGCGCGTCGGTATGTTTCTGGGAGGAAGACATGACGACAGGATTGCATTTTACACGCCGAAGGACGCTCGGGCTTTTCGCAGCCGCGCCGCTGGCCGGGTGGGCCGTAAAGGGGCATGCCGCCAGCGCGCCCGTGAAGATCGGACTGGTGCTCACCATGTCCGGTCCTTTCGCATCCAGCGGGCAGATTATGGCAAATGCCGCGAAGCTCTATCTCGATACGGAAGGCAAGGCGCTTCTGGGTGATGTGCCGGTCGAACTCATCATTCGTGACGATGGTGGCGCCAACCCGGATGTTGCCAAGCGGTTGGTACAGGAACTCGTCACCCGCGATGGTGTGCAGTATCTCGGCGGTTTCCAGTGGACGCCGAACGCCAATGCGATCGCGCCGCTCCTCAATAAGGCGAAGGTGCCCTGCGTGCTGTTCAATGCGTCGGGCGCCAACACGACCCAGCTTTCTCCCTGGTATGCGCGCACTGCCTTCACCCATTGGCAGGTCAACCAGCCGCTCGGGGAATGGGCGGCGGGAACGCGTGGTTTCCGGCGCGCCTATCTGCTGACGACCGATTTTGCGCCCGGCCACGATGCCGAGGAATCCTTCACCAGGGGCTTCACGTCCAAGGGCGGCGAGATCGTCGCGTCGGTGAAAATGCCGATTCAAAGCCCGAATTTCGTGCCCTTTCTGCTGGCGGCCAAGGAAAAGAAGCCGGATGTGGTCTTTGCATTCCACCCGGGCGGCGTGCAGGCGTCCGCTTTCATGCGTGCCTGCCAGGAGGCGGACCTGCGCGGCGCGGGCATTCAGCTCATCGGTCCCGGAGACCTGACGAGCGATGAGGAGCTGCCGAATATCGGCACTGCCGCACTCGGCGTCATCACGGCCGGTCAATACAGCATGGCGGGCGAGCGTCCGGCCAACAAAGCGTTCGTGGAGGCGTGGAAGGCTGCTTACGGCTTCTCGCCCGTGCGGCCCAACTACATGGCGGCTGGCGCCTATGACGGGATGCACCTCATTTGCGCCGCCATTGCCGCAACGAAGGGGCAGGCCGATGCTGCCGCCGCCATTGAGGCGATGAAGATCTTCAAAGCCGACAGTCCGCGCGGGCCGATCTCGATCGATCCCGAAACCCGCGACATCGTCCAGAACATCTACATCCGTGAGGTGCGGGAGGCCGCAGGCGAACTCGCCAATGTCGAGATCGAGACGATCCCGGATGTGAAGGATCCCTGGAAGGTCGAACATCCTCTCTGACGGAGGCTCAACTATCGGGAAGGAGGGGCCGGTGAACATTCTGGTCGATATTGCATTTCAGTCGCTGGCTTATGCGAGCGTTCTCTATCTCATATCCGTGGGGCTATCGGTCACGCTGGGTCTCATGGGGTTAGTCAACCTCGCGCATGGCGTCTTCGCCATGGCGGGCGGCTATATGGCCGCCATCGCCATCGCCGGTGGCGTGCCATGGCCGGTCATGCTCGTCGCTGCGCCTATCGCGGTGGGAATTCTCGCCGCCATTGCCGAGAAACTTCTCTATTCGCGGCTTTACGGGCGCTCCGAACTCGATCAGGTCCTGTTTTGTATCGGCCTGATCTTCATTGTCGGTGCGTTGGCGCGGTTGTTCTTCGGGCCGTTGATGCGCCCCGTGGGCGTGCCGGAAAGCCTGGTCCAGAATGTTTCCATCGGTCCCTTCTCCTTCTATCTCTACAAACTGGTGGTCATCGGCATCGGTGCGCTGACGGCGGTTCTCATTCTGCTGGCCCTTGAACGCACGCGGATCGGCGCCACCATCCGCGCGGCGGTCGAAAATCGTGGCATGGCGGAATCCATCGGCATCAGAACCCGGTTCGTCTTTACCGCAACCTTTGCCTTCGGCGGGGCACTCGCCGCGCTGGGGGGCATGCTGGGTGCCGATGTCTTCGGGCTGAACCCTTCCTATGCCTTCGATATTCTCGTCTATGTGCAGATCGTGGTGGCCATTGCTGGTCTCGGAACCCTCAAGGGGTCGTTCATCGCCGCACTTCTCGTTGGCGCCATCCAGACCCTGTCGGCCTTCTACCTGCCGTCACTCGGCACCATCATCCTGTTTCTCTCGGTCTTCGCCCTGCTGCTTGTCCGGCCGAGCGGTCTGTTCGGAAGGATATGACGCATGAATATGCCCGTTTCCCCTTCACCTCGCATTTCCTCACCGGCCTTTCGCGATACGCTGCATGAGAAGCATCGCATCAGGGTCAGCGAGGGACTTATTCTGCTGGCGCTGGCGGTGGTGCCGCTGCTGGGCGACCACTATTATGCGCTCGGCACGCAGATCCTCGTTGCCGTCATCTTCGCTCTCTCGCTCGATCTTCTGGTTGGCTATGCCGGTATCGTCACGCTCGGCCATGCTGCCTTCTTCGGGGTCGGGGCCTATGCGGCGGGTATTGCTTCGCAGCACGGCTGGGGCGAGCCGCTCAGCGGGCTTCTCATCGGTGGCGCCGCCTCCGCCGTGGTCGGTCTGGCGGTCGGCGCCATCGTGCTCCGAACCTCGCGCTTCACCCTGCTCATGCTGACCCTTTGCACCGTCTTCCTGTTCGGCGAGATTGCCAACAAGGCAACATCGATCACCGGCGGCGTGGACGGCCTGCTCGGCATGGAAACATGGTCGGTCCTCGGGCTGTTCGAATTCGATCTCATGGGCGAAACGGCCTATTATTTCTCCGCAGCGGTTTTCCTTCTGGTCTTCGCCGCCGTGCGACTGCTGGTGCGTTCACCGCTTGGCCAGTCCATCATGGCGATCCGCGACAATCCGGGCCGTGCTGCGGCCATAGGCATGGCGGTACTGCCCCGGCAATTGCTGATCTTCACCGTTTCCGCCTTTCTGGCCGGGCTGGCGGGTGCGCTTCAGGCAGAGGTCAACCAGTTCGTAGGCCTCAAGGATATCGGCTTCGAGCTTTCCGCCACCATTCTCGTCATGCTGGCGCTCGGCGGCTCCGGTCGCCTTTACGGCGCGATCATCGGCCCGGCGGTCTATCTCATCGCCCAGGATTTCCTGTCCAGGGACAATCCGGTGATGTGGCAGCTGTGGCTCGGCATCATTCTGGTCGGTCTCGTGCTGTTCGCACCGGGCGGTCTTGTCCGCCTGTTCATCCGTATCAAGGAAAGGCTCGGCCAATGAGCGCTCTCGAACTCGCCAACCTGACGATGCAGTTCGGCGGTCTCGTTGTTACCAACGATGTTTCCCTCTCGCTCGAAAAGGGGGCGCGCCATGCGCTGATCGGCCCAAACGGCGCTGGAAAGACGACGCTGATCAATCTCATCACCGGGCGGCTGACGCCGCGCAAAGGCAGGATATTGCTGGGGGGCGTCGATGTCGTATCGCTGCCGCAGCATCGCCGCACCCGCATGGGTCTTGTGCGGAATTTCCAGGTCACCAATCTGTTCACGAGTTTTACCGCGCTGGAAAACATCGCGCTGGCGGTTTCGGAAAGAGAGGGGCTTGGCCTGTCGCTTTCCGTCTGTCACGGTTTTCCGGACAGGGTGGCTGCGGAAGCCGAAGATATTGCCCGGCGCATGCGGCTGGGCAATGTTGCGGCCGTTGCAGTTCGCGATCTGGCCTATGGCCAGCAGCGGCTGGTGGAGCTGGCCGTGGCCATGGCCTTGCGGCCAAGGGTGCTGCTGCTGGATGAACCGGCTGCCGGTCTTCCCGCCGCCGACCACGACACGATCCTCGGCGCGCTGGAAGAACTGCCCGAAGACGTGGCCGTACTGCTGGTGGAGCACGACATGCCGCTGGTGTTCCGCTTCGCGCGCCAGATCACGGTTCTGGCCGAGGGCACCGTCATTGCCCGGGGAACGCCTGGGGAAATCCGCCACGACGCCAATGTGCGCGCAGCCTATCTGGGGAACAGATCATGATGACCGACGCCATACTCGATGCCCGCGACATCGTCAGCGGCTACGGGCCGACCCGGATCGTGGACGGTATCAGCCTTTCCGTGCCAACCGGCGGCGGGCTTGCGCTTCTCGGGCGCAACGGTGCGGGAAAGACCACGCTGATCTGTACCCTCGCTGGCCGTCTGTCCCTGAAGGAGGGCAGCATTCGCCTGAAGGGAGCCGAAATCGGCGCGTTTTCGCCAAGCCTGCGCTGCCGGAGCGGCATTGGCTTCGTGCCGCAGGAGCGGCAGATCTTCGCGACACTGAGCGTCGAGGAGAACCTTCGCGTCGCCGATCTCGGCGGCAAGTGGACGCTGGAGCGGGTCTACGATCTCTTCCCGCGGCTTGCCGAGCGGAGACAGAATGGCGGTGGGCAGCTGTCGGGCGGCGAACAGCAGATGCTTGCGATTGCGCGGGCGCTGATGAGCGATCCCGCATGCCTCTTGCTCGACGAGCCGTTCGAGGGGCTGGCCCCCGTCATTGTCGATATGCTTCTCGATGTGCTGATCCGGCTGCGCGGGGAAGGCGCCATGGCCATGATCATCGTCGAGCAGCATGCAAGAATGGCTCTTGAGATTGCCGAGCAGGGGATCGTAGTGGAACGCGGTCGCATAAGAACCGGCGGCTCCCGGCAGGAACTGCTGCAGCGATGGGAGGAAATCGAGGATATGCTGGCCGTGACGCATTGAGGGTGACTGGCCATTATTTTAGGTGGTGCCGCCGATCCGGGGGGCGCCCCAACCTTTCCCGCAACGCCGTGGATATCATCGCGGAATAACGTACCAACATGAAGGTGCCGAACACGAAACGGCCTTCCGCCTCATTTCGGGGGCGGAAGGAATGTTCAAAGAGAGCCTTCGATCGCCGCGACACAGTTTTTCAATGCCCGTTCGAGGCTTTCACGGTTTTCTCCGAACCGTCGGGCGGGCACCGGAATGGCAATTGCGTAATGCTCGGGAAAGCCGAGATCGACCGCCATTGCGACCGCGCACACGTCTTCCGCATGCTCTTCGACGTCGATGGCGAGCCCTGTTGTTCTGGTTCGCTTCAACTCGTCAAACAACGCTTCGATCGATGTAACGGTATTTGGTGTCGCGGCAGCGAGTGACCCTGACCAATGTGCAGCGACTTCATCGTCAGGGCGACGGGAAAGAAACACCTTGCCCGGTGCGGTGTTGTGCAGTGGGAGCCGGAATCCGGGTGCACAGACAATCCTCACCTCCTGGTCCGATACAGCCTCATACGCCAGTTCTGCGGTGTCGTTGCGTTCGATCCAGAGATCGACGGTCTCACGGATTTCCCGTGAAAGCGCATCTATATGCGGGCGCGCCAGCGCGCTCGCATCCCTGCTTGCCATGACCGCGAGGCGGACGAATGCAGGTCCGAGACGGACGCGGCCGCCGACTGTCGCCAGAAGCTGTTCCGACTGCAGCGAGAAGATGAGCCGAGCCACCGTCGTCCGCGGTAGACCCGAAGCCCGGGTTATTTCAGCGATGGTCAATCCATGCGGTGCCGCTTCCAGTGTGCGCAAGATCGCGGCAGCTCGGGCTATGACCTGGCTGCCTCCATCGTCTTCGCGCTTTGCAGCGGCTGCAGGCTCGGCTTTATCAATTTTCATGAATTGCCCATTATGCGGTTGCAATATCCAAATATCGGTCATATTGCTCGAGGCACATCAATAGACTTTGGAGGCCACGATGGCAAGGCGAACCGACAGCGCCATTATACCCGTTTCAGCGGGCGGCATCGTTGCCATTCTTGGCATGCTCTCGGCTTTCGCCCCCATGGCGACCGACATGTATCTGCCGGGGTTTCATTTGATGGCCGAGCATTTCGGTGTCGCCGAGGGGGGTATCGAGGTAACCCTACCAGTCTTCTTTCTGGGGCTGGCGGCAGGACAGGCGGTTTATGGTCCCCTGATTGACCGTTTCGGCCGGCGTGGACCGTTGCTTGCTGCCGTCGGCCTTTATGTCATTGCCACGATCTTCTGCCTGTTTACTGCGGACATAAACACATTCATCGCTCTGCGTTTTCTACAGGCTGTCGGTGGATGCGCAGGCATGATCATCGGGCGCGCGATCGTCAGTGACCTTTTCGACGCCTATGAAAGTGCAAGGGCTCTGTCGCTCATGATGGTTGTCATGACCATCGCGCCCATACTGGCACCGATCCTCGGCGGGTTCATCATCACGCATGCAGGCTGGAAGGCGGTCTTCGTCGTCATGCTTGCGTTCGGGCTCGTCTGCGCCGCTCTTGTCTGGTTCTTCATCCCTGAGACCCTGCCCGTGGACCGCCGGAAGAAGGAAGGGATAGGGGGCGTACTGCTGACCTGGTTCAGGCTCCTGTCGACGCGCTCGTTCGTTGTTCCCTGCGTGGTCGGCGGTCTTGCGCAGGCGTGCATGTTTGCCTTCATCACCGGATCACCCTATGTGTTCATCACCCTTCACGGTGCTTCGGCGCAAGGCTATGGTCTGCTTTTCGCTCTGATTGCAGTTGCCTTGATCGTGTTTGCGCAGGCCAATCGCGTTGCGCTTAGGCGCCGAGGCCCTGCATTCCTGCTTGGTGTCGCGCTGGTACTGAACATGGTGGCCGGTATTCTTTGCGTTGCCGCGGTCACGACAGGCAATCTTGTCGCCCTGCTTGCACCGCTCTGGTTCGCGATCGGTGCGCTCGGGTTTATCGGTGCGAACGCCGCCGCCGTGGCCATGAGGGCCAGTGGCGGCAGTCCGGGCAGCGGTTCATCCTTGATAGGCATCCTTCAGTTCGGCTTCGCCTTCATTGTCAGCAGTTTGGTCGCCGCATTCCAGAACGGCACCGCCTATCCGATGACGGCTGCCATCGCTACCTGTGGCACGCTTGCAACGCTGTTGTGGTTCGCAGCCGGACGGGACCATACGAAACACGATCACGCCTCTGCTTCTGCGGACTGATCTGATTGTGAGGATGTTGCCGCGGCGACATTTGAGGACGAGAGGAGCGATATGAAGATATGTCGAGGGAGGAGGAGAGGAAGCATCGAAGGTTTTTGTTCAAGCGACGGGTTGAGGCCGGGGATGATGCGTGTAACGAACCCTATGAGAACCGGTTCCAGCGGGGTTTCAGGCCAAGCCTGTTCGATTGCGTTCTAATTGTTGTCGCTCTGGCTATTTTTCTTTTGGCGCTCATGACGCCTGCGGACGTGCTCGTAACGATACGGGAAACCGATCCGAAACCGGAGAAACCTTGGTTTTCGAATGAGGATTTCTAGCGCGGAGCGTCACCGCGGAAAGGTCTGCTTCTTCGACCATCGGATTGGTCAAAGTATTGCAGCGGGAGAAGACAGGCGCCAACGATTGCGGCTGTCTCGGTCAGAAATCACGATCAGTGGCCGGTCCTGCAGGATGTCTCCTCCCATATCTCCCCCGGCGAAACCGTGGCTGTCATCGGCGCCACCGGCTCAGGCAAGAGCACGCTGGTAACTCTCGCCTCCCGGCTGTTCGATGTCAGTGAGGGGAGCATCCGTGTCAACGGGGCTGATGTGCGAGCCCTGCCTCTCGACACGCTCTGGAGTCTGACCGGGCTGGTGCCCCAGGAAAGCTACCTGTTCTCGGGCCCTGTCGCCAGCAACCTTCGCTACGGTCGTGCCCAGGCGTTGGACGAGGACCTCTGGCACGCTCTCGAAATCGCTCAGGCGAAGGATTTCGTGCAGGCGCCGAACGGCCTTCAAGCCTCCGTTGCCCAGGGCGGCACCAATTTTTCAGGTGGCCAGCGCCAGCGTCTCATGATCGCGAGAGCGCTGGTTCGCCAACCCGCCATCTATCTGTTCGATGACAGTTTCTCGGCGCTCGACTATGCGACGGACGCACGACTGAGAGCGGCGCTCGCGCGTGAGGCCGGCCGCAATGCGGCGATCCTTCTCGTCGGACAGCGGATCAATTCGCTAAGACATGCAGATCGCCTTATCGTTCTTGAGCAGGGAAGAGGCGTCGGAAAAGGGACGCACGACGAACTCATGTCCTCGTGCGCCACCTATCGGGAGATCGCTCTTTCCCAGCGTGTTGGTGAGGATGAACGATGAGCAGCGACGTCGACCGTTTAGATATTGCGCCTTCGGGCAATTCCCGGACCAACGCTCCGGCCGGGCCGCGCATGGGGCCGGGCGGAGCAGCCCAGGCCGCTGCCGGCGGCAGGGCGAGGGATTTTTCAGGAACGATCCGCCGTCTTCTGGGCTTTATCCTCACACACCGGGCGAGGCTTGCCATCATCCTGCTGTGTATCCTGGCCAGTGTTGTCTTCGGCGTTCTGGGGCCATGGCTTCTCGGGCACGCGACCGATCTCGTCGTCAACGCAATTTCCGCCGGAACCGCAATCGATTTCACCGGGCTGGCGAAATTGCTCGGCATTACCGCGGTCCATCAAGTCGCTGCCCCCCGGAACCAACTGGCAGCTGGCATGGCGTACCAACGCCTCCGTGCAGACCTTGAGCAAAAGCCTGCGCCGGTAAGCGGAGGAAAAGCTCCGTCAGCTGCCGCTTTGCTGGTTCGACCGGCAGCCGCATGGCGAAGTGCTCAGTCGCGTCACCAACGACATCGACAAAGTGAGCCAGAGCCTGCAGCTTCTGAGCCAGTTGCTCATGTCGCTGTTTCAGGTTATCGGCGTGCTGGCGATGATGCTTCTGCTCTCGCCGGTGTTGACATTGTCCGCCCTCTTCAGTCTGGCCATGTCGATGATCGTCACCCGCTGGTTGGCTGGTTATTCCCGTCCGCACTTCACCGAGCAATGGCGCTGAACTGGAACTATCAACGGGGAGATCGAGGAAAGCTATACCGGCCATACCGGCATCTGACCGAAATCGCCCGTCATTTTGATGACGGCGCGCACGGCATCCTCATTATGGATCAACACGCTGACCAGCAGGTTTGATCATTTGACATCAATCGTGTTCATACTGACTAGTTTTTTGCAAGCCGCTTGGAGGAAGCCAGATGTGGGCCGAGTTTCGTATCGACAACTTCAGGCTGCGCCGCATCGATGAAGCCGTTCCATCCGCCGCCGAGTGCCTTGTTCAAAGTGATATAGTCGGTAGTGATGGCAACCTGGCTTTCGATCAAGGCATCCTCGGCGGAATAAAGAGAACGCTCAGCCTCTAAAAGGTCGAGGAAGCTTTGCGTTCCGGTCCGATACAGTGATTTTCCAAGCGTGGCGGCGTCACGATAGTGTTTCGCCGAAGTCGCGAGCTTGCGGCTTTTGATGCGTTCCTGCTGAATTGAAACGATCGCATTTTCCACATCTTCCAAAGCGGTTAGAACGGACGATCTGAAGGCGATAAAATATTGGTCCCGCTGAGCTTGGGCGATCTCGACGGCTGCCTTGAGCTGCCCGCCCTGAAAGATCGGAACAGAAAGAGAAGGCCCCAAAGACCAACTGATCGTTGAACTCTTTCCGAGGTCGCCTAGCTTGCCGCCCGTCGTGGCGATATCCCCTGTCAGGCTGACGCTTGGATAGCGGGCGGCTTCCGCTTCTCCGACCTTGGCAGTGTACTGCGCATATTGCCTCTCTGCGAGCCGTACATCCGGGCGGGTGAGAAGAATATCGGCCGGAATGCCGGTCGGGATTGGTAGTTTTGGCCGGGGGATCGGCCTGCTTTGTTGGAGGCGCTCCGCCAGCGCCGCTGGAGGCTGCCCAGTCAATACCGAAAGCCTGTGCGCGGCTTCCGCATAGGCTGACTCAAGGTCCGGGATATTGGCTTCGGTACTGGCTGCCTGACCAGAAGCATTGGCGACATCAACCGCCGAAGACGAGCCTGCCTCGAACTTGATGCGCGTGAGTGCCGCCGTTTCCTGCTGCGAGGCTGCAGTGCGACGGGCAAGCGCAAGCCGAGCCTGATAACCGCGCGCTTCGACATAATTTGAGGCGACATCGCCGATCAGAATAAGGAGGGTCGAGCGTAGATCCTCTGAGGCTGCATCCATGCCGTAGTGTGCCGCTTCGACTGCTCGTTTATTGGCTCCGAACAGATCGAGTTCCCAGCTTGCATCCAGCCCCGCTTGGAACTGGCTGTACGTATCGCCCAAAGCTGAGGTCGAGGTTGCGCTTTTGGCGCGTGACACGGAACCCGATCCATCTAACGAGGGTGCCAGCTTGCCTGTGGCTTGGCGATAGCTTGCCCGGGCCTCACGGATCTTTGCCTTTGAGGTGGCGACGTCGAGATTGCCTATCACCGCTTGCTGAACAAGCTCATCGAGCATCGGATCGTTCAGCCGACGCCACCATTCCGCCAACTCCGGAGGCTTGGCTGGCTTCGCAGCTTTGGCTCCGCCCCATCCGGCGGGAAGATTGAGGAACGGTCTCTCATAGTCCGGACCCACGACGCAGCCCGCAAGGCTGGTGGTCAGGAGCAGGACCCCGATTGAGCGCAGCAGCCGGGCCCCTTGCGATATGGTACGCCGTTCACACAGCGGGACAGCGATCTTGATGTCGTTCTCCAATAGGGTCATTTATTTGCTCCTGCTGCATCTGTCGAGACCGATTCGGGCCGTTCGGCAGAGGCTTCTTGTTTCGTCTTGCCCTTGAAGATGCGGCGAACCGTGACGAACAGCAGCGGAACGAAGAAAATTCCGAGTGCGGTGGCCGCGATCATGCCTCCCATGACCCCGATCCCGATGGAATTCTGCGCACCCGAACCCGCGCCGCTGGCGATGGCAAGCGGGGTCACGCCCAGGATAAAGGCGAAGGATGTCATCAGGATCGGCCGCAGTCGCTGGCGCGCGGCTTCGAGCGTAGCCTCGACGAGCCCCATGCCCGCCGCCTGCCGCTCGATCGCGAACTCGACGATGAGAATGGCGTTCTTCGCAGCAAGGCCGATCGTGGTCAGCAGCCCGACCTTGAAATAAACGTCGTTGGTCTGGCCGAACAGCAATGCTGCGGCGACAGCACCGAATACCCCGATCGGGACGGAAAGCATAACAGCGAAGGGTATTGACCAGCTTTCGTAAAGCGCGACGAGGCACAGGAAGACGACGAGGACAGAAATCCCGTAGAGCGCGATTGCCTGATCGCCCGACAGCCGTTCCTGGTAGGAAAGGCCCGTCCATTCGTGTCCGTATCCGGCCGGCAGTTGTGAGACGAGTTTGTCGATCTCGTCCATGGCAACGCCTGAACTAATGCCCGCGGCTGCTTCACCTTGGATCTCGACGGCCGAGGAGCCATTGTAGCGTTCGAGGCGTGGTGAGCCGTAAGTCCAATGACTGGAGGCGAAGGATGAGAACGGTACCATCGTGTCCGAGGAATTGCGGACTTGCCATTTCCACAGGTCTTCCGGCTGCATGCGGAAATTATTGTCGGACTGGAGATAGACCGGTTTGATGCGGCCTCGGTCGATGAAGTCGTTTACGTAATCGCTGCCCCAGGCTGTCGATAGCGTGGTATTGATATCAGAGAGACTTACGCCGAGGGCGCTTGCCTTTTCCTGATCAATGTCGATCGAGAATTGCGGCGTGTTTTCCTGGCCGTTTGGACGGGTGTTGGCAAGCAGCTTGCTTTGTGAGGCCATTCCTAGAAGCTGGTTACGTGCTTCGATCAGCTTGGCGTGACCGGCACCATTGACGTCCTGAAGATAAAAGTCGAAACCATTGGAGTTGCCCATGCCCTGAATGGCAGGCGGAGCCAGAGCGAAGACCCGCGCATCCTTGATCTTCGAAAATGCTTCCATGGCTCGCCCCGCGACAGCCGTGGCCGAGAGACTTGTCCCCTTGCGTTCCTCGAAGCCCTTGAGCCGAACGAAGGCGAGGCCGACGTTCTGGCCTTGGCCGCCGAAGCCAAATCCGGCGATCGCCATCACCCCTTCGACCGCGTCCTTTTCATTGTTCAGATAATGATCCGTGACCTGCTTGAGCACGCGCAGGGTGCGGTCCTGGGTCGCACCGACGGGCAGTTGAACGCTTGTCATTAGAATGCCCTGGTCTTCCTGCGGCAGGAACGAACTCGGCAGCCGCATGAACATCCAGCCGAGAGCAATACATATGGTCACGAAAACAAGCAGGTAACGCTTGCCGCGATGAATGATGCCCTGCGTACTGTTACGATAGGTGATTGTGCCGCGATCGAAGACACGGTTGAACCAGCCGAACGGTCCGCGCTGAGTGGCATGATTTCTGGGGGGGCGCAGGATCGTAGCGCAGAGTGCCGGTGTCAGGATTAGCGCCACCACCACCGACAGAATCATTGCCGAAACGATAGTGACTGAGAACTGCCGGTAAATCACACCCACCGAACCGCTGAAAAACGCCATCGGCACAAATACGGCGGAAAGCACGATAGCGATGCCGATCAGCGCGCCGGTGATCTCCTTCATCGACTTGCGAGTCGCCTCCTTCGGCGACAAACCTTCCTCCTGCATGACCCGTTCGACATTTTCAACGACGACGATCGCATCGTCGACGAGCAAACCGATGGCCAGCACCATAGCGAACATGGTCAGCGTGTTGATCGAATAGCCGAAGATAGCAAGGACACCGAACGTGCCCAGCAGAACGACGGGGACGGCAAGTGTGGGGATCAGCGTCGCGCGGATATTCTGCAGAAATACCAGCATCACGAAAAAGACGAGAACGATTGCCTCGAGCAGTGTCTTGATGACTTCCTCGATAGAGAGCTGAACAAACGGTGTGGTATCGTATGGATAGACGACTTCCACGCCCTGTGGGAAGGTTTCGGAAAGATGCGAGATCGTTTCCTGTACAGCAGTGGCCGTGCTGATGGCGTTTGCTCCGGTCGCGAGCTTGATGGCGAGACCGGCGGCCGGCATGCCGTTGTAGGTGGAAGTGTTGGTAAAGCTCTCTGCACCGAGCTCGACACGCGCCACGTCGTTGAGACGCACGAGCGATCCGTCGGTCGTGCTCTTGAGGATGATGTTCCGGAACTGCTCCGGTGTTTGTAGACGGCTCCTGGCGGTGACGGTGGCGTTAAGCTGCTGCCCCTCGCGTGCCGGTATGGAGCCGAGCTGACCAGCCGAAACCTGCGTGTTTTGCGCTTCGATTGCCGAAGTAATGTCGCCCGGCATCAGGGCGTATTTTGCGAGCTTATCGGGATCAAGCCATATACGCATGGCATAGCTTGAGCCGAACAACTGTGTGTCGCCGACGCCCTCGACGCGTTTGAGCCGATCGTTAAGCGTGCTGTCCACGTAGTCGGCGAGGTCAGTTGCATTCATCTTGCCGTCGGTAGAAACGAAACCGATAACCATCATGAAACTGTCAGATGACTTCGAGACGGTAATGCCCGTGCTCTGAACGATCTCCGGAAGCTGGGATGTGACGAGTTGCAGCTTGTTCTGTACCTGCATTTGCGCCACATCCGGATCGGCAGCGCTCGTGAAGGTGAGCGAGATCGACGTCGACCCGGTCGAGGTTGAGGTGGCGGTCATGTAGTCGAGGTTGTCGATGCCGGTCATACCCTGTTCGATAACCTTGGTCACAGAATTCTCGACGGTCTCTGCATCCGCGCCGGCATAGGTCGCGCTGATGCTGACCGTGGTCGGTGCGATCTGAGGGTACTGGGATATCGACAGGGAGTTGAGCGCCAGGAGGCCTCCCAGCATGATGGCGATGGCGATGACCCAGGCGAAATTCGGTCGATTGATGAAGAAACTTGACATGGCGGTCTCAGTTCCTCACTCGGGGATTGACGCCGATGCCGCCAATCCCTGTGTCGCGGGCGAGACGCCGATCATCGTCTTTTGAACGCATTGCGCCCTGCTTGCGCTCGCGCACCTCGCCAGAGGTATCGTCGATGACGACCTCGATGGCGTCCACGTCCTGATCAACCCGAACGAACTGCGATCCCTCGACCACGACGCGGTCGCCGTCCGAGATACCGGCACTGACGAGCCAGTTGTTTCCCACAGTTTGGCCGACGTTAAGTACACGTTCCTCGATCTTTCCCTCTGCAGTGACAAAGAGTGCGGTAGGCTCGCCCTTGGTGTTGCGAGTTACAGCGCGTTGCGGCACCAGATAACTGTTGTCGGCCACGCCTTCTTCGACCAATGCGCGCACATACATGCCCGGCAGGAGCAGCCGTTCGGGATTGGGAAACTGGGCTCGGACCGAATAGGTGCCGGTGGTTTCGCTGACGGCGGACTCGGAGAATTCCAGCTTTCCGGTCAACGGATAAATCGTTCCGTTCTCCAGCTTCAGCTTCACGGAAACGTTCGATCCGGAAATCTTGATGCGGCCACCCTCAATTGCCTGACGGAGATTGAGCAGGTTGGTGCTGGACTGCGTGACGTCGATATTGATTGGATCGAGTGTCCGGATCGTGGTCAGCGCCGTATCCTGGCTCGCTGTCACCAGCGCCCCGGGTGTCAAGGTGGATTTGTCCACTCGCCCGGAGATCGGTGCGGTAATCGTCGTGTAAGCGAGATTGATCCGTGCGGTCTCGACTGCGGCCTTGGCGGATGCGACATCCGCATTGGCTTGGGCGAGCGAAGCATTTGCATCGTCGAGATCTTGCTTGCTGACGGCATTCTGGTTGATCAGGCCCTGATAGCGTTCGACTTTCGCCCTTGCACTCGGTATGGCGGCCTCAGCCTTCTGCAGATCTGCCACCGCGCTGTCGTAGGATGCCTGATAGGTGGCCGGATTGATCTGGTAGAGCGCAGCGCCTACCTTGATCTCGCCGCCTTCCTCGAACAGGCGTTTCTGAATGATGCCGCCGACCTGGGGACGAACCTCAGCCTCCAGTGAAGCCACTGTACGGCCCGGCAGTTCCGCAGTGATTGCCACAGACTGTGGATGCAGCATTACCACACTGACCTGCGGCTTCCCTGCCGGAGGCATGCCAGTTTGCGCGCTGTTTTGCGCGTCACAGGCGGAAAGCAGAAAGGCAGTGACTAGGCCACCAATGGCTAGCCTCGCGATGGCTGTCGTGCGGCATAAGATATGTCGGGACAACAGGCTGTGGCGCAAGCGTATATCAACGCTACGTGAATACGGGACGATCAACTTGGCCTCTCAGTCATTTACAGACGATTTTGTCGCTCCCCGATGATGATCGACGGAATTCTTCTCCAAGGATTACGCGGTCGAACGTTAAGTGCCGTTAAGACAGTGTTAAGATATGTAAAAGTCGGTGTACGGCCTGAGTTTGTTGTGTATGGCAATGGTCTGTTTTCGAAGGATGTGGGGAATGGAACGAGTCCTTCTGGTCGATGACGATGTCGAACTGACGTCACTTCTAAAGGAGTATCTTGTGGAGGATGGCTTCAGTGTTGCGACCGCTGAACACGGGCGGGCAGCCATTGATGCTGCCGCCGCTCATTCAGCTGACATCATCGTCCTCGATATCATGATGCCGCATATGAACGGCATTGATGTTCTACAGCGTGTGAGGCGGGTAAGTTCGATCCCGGTGCTGATGTTGACAGCAAAAGGGGACGATATCGATCGCATTGTCGGACTTAATCTCGGCGCCGACGATTACGTTCCGAAACCTTGCTCGCCCGGCGAGCTTGCAGCAAGATTGAAGGCTATTTTGCGCCGCGCCAACCGATCGCCAAGCAGTGCCGCCTTGGGAGACGTGCGTGCGGGCAGACTTGTTATGCATCCGGGTAACAGGACTGCGGAGTGGGCCGGTCGTCCCCTCGACTTGACGGGCACTGAATTCGGCCTGCTAGAGGTTCTTGCACGCTTTGCCGGACAATTGGTGACCAAGCAGGAGATTTCTAAACGTGCATTTGGCGTGCCGTTGGCATCGTATGACCGGCGGATCGATGTTCATCTTAGTAGTGTCCGGCAAAAACTTGGTACGCGGCAGGACGGCCAGCCATGGATTCAATCCGTACGGGGGCAGGGCTATCAGCTCTTGCAGGATTGATCCATGCGGCGCCTTTTCTGGAAATTCTTCACGATCATCTGGTTGACGACGGCAATGTTCACAGCAGGTGCCGTGGTGCTCGGTCTTTTTCTTCGGGTCGCGCCTTTCTCTCAGGAAGTTGCTCAACGGCAGCAGGCCTTTGCACTTGATGTCACCGAGCAATTGCTGCGGTCGGAAGGAGAGGCGACCGCCAGAGCGTTCGTACAAGCCGCGCTTTCGACGCCGCGCCCTGTTGCTATGTCGATTTCCGGCCCGCAAGCGTCCTCCACTTGTTTGGTTCAGCAGCCAGAGCATATGCGCGCGGTTTCGACCGACGCTAAATGTTTCATTCTTGAAATCGATAGGAAGCAGTTGCGCATTTTTGGCGCGGGCTGGCCCAAGCTGGTGCCGTGGATCTCGATATTAGCCGCCAGCGCTGTGGCGGCATTCTGGCTGACAAGATACCTCATTCGTCCCATTGCTCATCTTAGACGAGGGTTGAGTGCCCTTGCTCATGGCCGTTTCGATGTACGCATTGCGGGTGAGATGCACGGACGGACGGACGAAGTGGCCGCTCTAGCGCGTGATTTCGATGTCAGTGCGACGCGGCTACAAGAACTTCAGGAAGCCCAACAACGGTTGTTCCATGATGTATCGCACGAACTCCGCTCGCCTCTTTCGCGCCTTCAGGCGGTTGTCGGTGTGTTACGTCAGACCCCCGCTAAACTGCCGCAAATGATGGACCGCATGGATCGGGAAATAGAACGCATCGATGGCTTGGTCGGTGAGATACTCACCCTTGCGAGAATGGCTTCGCACTCAGGTAGATCGGAGATCCAGGCCCTCGATGTTCTCGACCTCTTGAACGAAATCCTGAGCGATGCGGCATTCGAGGCGCAGACACGCGGGATTGCCGTGATAACGGACTATCGCGGGAACTTCGTCGCACAGGTCAATGGCGAATTGATCTATCGTGCACTGGAGAATGTTGTGAGGAACGCCGTAAAATATGCGGCAGACAATTCACGTGTCACTGTTTGCTGCCGGATAGAAGGTGACATTCTATCTGTCGCCGTCATGAACGAGGGACCTGGGGTCGTAAAAGAAGACCTCGAGCGGATATTCCAGCCGTTCTCGCGGGGTAATGATGCAGCCGCCCACGGCGGCTATGGCCTCGGACTGGCAATTACCAAACAGGCGGTGGAGCGCCATGGCGGCCGCGTGGACGCATCGATCGCCCTGGGAGGGGGACTGACCGTCACCTTGCTGATTCCGAGATCAAACAAATTGTGGGCGAACGCAGCAACCGCTGAACAGACCACCGTTGGCAATGCCGCGAGTGCAGCTCACCGGAAATCGCCCGGAAAGGAGATTTAGACGTGATGTCCCGTTTTAAGAAAATAGCCATTCCATTGCTGTTCCTGATCGTTGCAGCGGGTGGTGCCGGTGGATGGTATTGGTGGCAGGCGCAACAGGGCAGGCTGCCCGAGGGGCTTGTTTCGGGCAATGGGAGAATGGAAGCCGACGAGGTTGATATCGCGGCGAAGACAGCGGCGCGCGTGAAGGAAGTACTCGTCCAGGAGGGTGACCTCGTTGATGTCGACCAGGTCGTGGCGCGGATGGACACTTCGGAACTGAACGCCCAGCGGGCCAAATATCTGGCCGACGTAACAGCGGAAGAGGCCTCCATGATGGAGGCAAAAGCGACCGTCATGCAGCGCAAGGCGGAGCTTGCCCTCAAGGAAGCCAACCTCGCCAGAGCCTTGTCTTTGATCGGATCCGGAGCCATTAGCAAAGAATCGCGCGATCAGGCCCAGAGCGAACGGGATGCGGCGAAAGCAGTGGTAGATGCCGCAGAGAAGAATGTCGTGGCTTACCAACGTTCTGTGGAGGCGGCGCAGGCGCTTGTAGATCAGGTAGATGTACAGATCGCCGATGCCAAACTGACGACGCCCGTCAAGGGACGCGTACTTTATCGTCTTGCCAATCCCGGCGAGGTGGTCAGTGCAGGCGGCAAGGTGCTGACCATCATCAATCTGGCCGACGTCTATATGGAAATCTACCTGTCGTCGGAGCAGGCGATGCGTGTTGCGGTCGGTTCGGATGCCCGCATTCAGTTCGATGGCGCGGATTTCGCCGTGCCCGCAAAGGTGACCTTCGTGTCGCCGGAAGCGCAATTCACCCCCAAGCAGGTCGAAACACGCAGCGAGCGCGACAAGCTGGTCTTCCGGGTGAAACTGCGCATTTCCTCAGACATCAGCGAGAAATATATCGAGAAAGCCAAGACCGGGACCAGAGGTGTCGGCTATGCGCGGCTCGATCCCAATCCACCGAATTGGCCCGAGTTCCTCGAAAAGCGCTTTCCGGGTGATACCCTCGAACTCCGGGAATGATCATGGATATCTTCCCCCGATCGGATCGCCAAGGTTGCAGGCGTAAACCACGCCTATGGCAAGGTCACGGTCCTCGACAATGTGTCGCTCGAAATGCCGGCTGGCCGCATGGTCGGTCTGATCGGGCCTGACGGGGCTGGCAAGTCGACGCTGCTTGGCCTGATCGCCGGGACACGCAAGATCCAAGCGGGGCAGATCGAAGTTCTCGACGGAGACATGTCCGACGCCGGACATCGCAGGACGGTCTGCCATCGCATTGCCTATATGCCGCAGGGCCTCGGCAAGAACCTCTATCAGGAAATCAGCGTCGTTGAGAACCTCCGGTTCTTCAGCACGTTGTTCGGCGTCACCGGAGCCGAACGCGACAAGCGCATCCAGAGGCTCGCCGCGGCGACGGACTTGCTTCCTTTCCTGGAGCGCCCTGCCGGCAAGCTGTCCGGCGGCATGAAGCAGAAACTCGGTCTGTGCTGCGCACTCATCCACGATCCGGATCTTCTGATCCTGGATGAACCGACGACGGGCGTGGACCCGCTCTCGCGCCGGCAGTTCTGGACGCTCATCGCCGAGTTGCGGAAAGAGCGGCCGGGAATGAGCGTCATCGTCTCGACTGCCTACATGGACGAGGCAACCCAGTGCGACTGGCTCGTGGCCATGGATCATGGTCAGATTCTTGCCTCCGGAACCACCGATGAACTGCGCGCCGAAACAGGAGAGCAGGATCTGGAAGCCGTCTACATTGCACTCCAGTCAGGACAGAAGGAGGCGAGGCAGGAACTGGTCATTCCGCCGCGCACGATGCGGGACGAGCCACCCGTAATCATCGCCAGGAACCTGACCTGCCGCTTTGGGGATTTCACGGCCGTCAACGACGTCAGTTTCACCATCGAGCGGGGAGAGATTTTTGGCTTTCTCGGTTCCAACGGCTGCGGCAAGACCACCACCATGAAGATGTTGACCGGGTTGCTCGCACCGACGGAAGGAGAGGCCAAGATTTGCGGAAGCCCGGTCGACGCAAACGATCTATCGATCCGGCGGCGGGTCGGCTTCATGACACAGGCCTTCTCTCTTTACGGAGAACTGACTGTCCGCCAGAATCTGCTGTTGCATGCACGCCTGTTCCACCTGGGCGAAACCGATGCCGCCTCGCGCGCCAACAAGCTTGCCGAGGAAATCGGCCTTGTCGGCTACATGGACACAGATGCCGACTCGCTGCCCCTCGGTATGCGCCAGCGTCTCTCGCTCGCTGTTGCGATCGTCCATGATCCGGAACTGCTCATACTGGACGAACCAACCTCCGGTGTCGATCCGCAGGCACGCGACGATTTCTGGCGCTTGCTGATCGATCTTTCGCGGAACCGGGGCGTCACCATCTTCGTTTCGACCCATTTCATGAACGAGGCGATGCGGTGCGACCGTATTTCTCTCATGCATGCCGGTCGGGTGCTCGTCTGCGATACGCCGGAAAAGGTTATCGCCTCAAGAAACGGGACCGATCTCGAGGAGGCGTTTATCGCCTATATTGAGGAAGCTGACGCATCGCAGTCGCGTTTAATGGAGGCCGGAACTTCCCTGTCTACGACGAAGGGCGACGAAGCTGATGCCTCCGGCAAGCCCTGCTTCATGGGCCTGCGCCGCCTGCTGGCCTATTCCCAAGTCGAAACCCGCTCAATTCTGCGGGATCCGGTCCGCCTTGCCTTTGCATTCATCGGCTCCTTCATCATGCTTATGATCTTCGGCTTTGGCATTTCCACGGACGTCACCAACCTGACCTATGCAGCATTCGACCACGACAACACGCCTGAGAGCCGTGCATATCTGGCCTATTTTTCCAGTTCCCGATACTTCACCGAACGATCTCCGCTCATGGCCCTAGAGGAAATGGAAGAGAGACTGAAGTCCAATGACATCACGCTTGCAATCGAAATCCCTCCCGATTTCGGTCGGAAGGTGAAGCGCGGTTCCGACTGGCAAGTCTCCGCCTGGATCGATGGCGCTAATACCTCCCGCGCGGCCACAATCGAGGGCTATGTGCAGCAGGCCCATAATCTCTATTCGCAGCAGATTGAAGAAACATCAGATATCTCGTCAAATGTGACCAACTCTCTGCTGATGCGATATCGCTATAACCCCACGACGGAAAGCATCTATGCAATTGGGCCAGCCATTCCAGCTATGCTGCTCATGATGTTTCTTGCAATCCTGATGGCAGTGAGTGTCGCAAGGGAAAGGGAGATTGGCACGATCGCCAACTTCTATGCGACGCCGACGACCCGGCTGGAGTTCCTTATCGGCAAACAATTACCTTATCTCGGGATAGGAATGATCAACTACCTGCTGATGACACTCGCCGTCGTTTTCCTTTTCGGCGTGCCTCTCAAAGGCAATGTGCTAGTGCTAACTCTCGGTGCTTTTCTCTATGTGGCGGCATCCACTGGTTACGGACTCTTTATTTCGACCTTCACCAAAAGCCAGGTGGCCGCGGTCTTCGCCGGGGCGGTGCTGTCGTTACTTCCCACTACCCAGTTCTCCGGGATGATGCAGCCGGTCTCTACGTTGGAGGGCGGAGCTCGCCTCCTGGGGTTTCTGTGGCCAACTACTTATTACATGCAGGTCAGCGTCGGCTCTTTCACCAAGGGACTGGGCCTCAACGGCCTGGTGAACGATCTCCTGGCGCTGATGCTGTTCGCGCCTGCGTTCCTTGCCACGGCCTCAATGCTATTGAAAAAGCAGGAGAAATGACCGTGCCAAGCATGTCAAGCATATTCTGGCTAGGCACCAAAGAGCTTCGATCGCTGTCGAAGGATCTGATCATGGTCGCCTTCATCGTCTGGTCGTTCGGCTTTAGCATCTACTCGCAGGCTAGCGCCGGCGGCGAGACGATCAACAATGCCGCCGTTGCCATAGTCGATGAGGATCAGTCCAAACTGTCGCGGTCCATTACGGCCCTCTTCTATCCGCCTTACTTCCAGGCCGCTAGACCGATCGGCGCGGATGAGATTGATCTCGCCATGGACCGGGGGCTCTATACATTTATACTCTCCATCCCCGCTGGCTTTGAAAGGGACGTCCGCAAAGGGCGCAACACCGAATTGCAGCTCAATGTCGACGCGACTGCATCCCAGCAAGCCTCGCTGGGGTCGAGCTACATCCAGAGCATGGTCAGCGATGAAATCGATGACTACAAGGCCCGGTACGGGCAGGCCCATGAATCGTCAACAACGCTCGTTATTCGGCGCGCCTTCAACCCCAACGGAACCCAGGCCTGGTTCAGGGCGATCGTCGGTCTGGCCGATCAGTTGTCGATGCTGGTGATCATTCTGACCGGAGCGGCACTCTTGCGTGAACGTGAGCACGGAACCATCGAGCATCTACTGGTCATGCCACTAACTACCTTCGAGATCGCGCTCGCCAAAGTCTGGGCGAACGGCCTCGTGATCGTCATAGCCTTTATTTGCTCGCTGCTGTTCGTTGTCGAAGGAGCTCTCGACGTTCCGATCGCAGGCTCGCGTGGATTGCTCCTGCTGGGAACAGTCATCTACGTATTCGCCGCAGCGGCGATCGGCATATTCCTCGGAACCATAGCACGAACCATGGCCCAGTTCGGATTGTTGTTGATGATGAGCGTTATGCCGATGACGATGCTTTCCGGCGGCATGTCGCCGGTCGAGAGCCAGCCCCAGACGGTGCAGTACCTGACCTGGCTTCTTCCTTCTCGCCATTATGTCAGCTTTATGCAGGCGATCGTCTACCGTGGTGCGGACCTATCGATTGTCTGGCCGGAGTTCATGACGGTGCTTGTCATGGGGGGCGCGTTTCTGGCAGGCAGCCTGATTCTGTTCCGCAGATCCATCGCTGGGACGCGGTGACGGTGTCATCTGGGTGTCGCCGATCAACTTCAAAGAGATTCAAAGTGCAGTTTGTTTGAAAAGGGGAATAATCCATGGGATGGTTGGTTCGATTATTGATGGCGCTCGCCGGCATTGTTGCAAGCTGGTTTATTGTGAATGACGGCGTGCGATTTACCATCGTGCAATTCATTGTATTATTAGTGATCATGTTCGTGATAGGGGTGGCAGTGATTTATTTCCCCAAGATTCGCAGGTTCTTTCACCGGTGATTATTCAGACCCGGACCAGGAATTATGCTGAGTGATTTCAAAACTTTAAGGTTCTATTATCGGAAACATCGTAGGCTGTGCACATGGTGGCCAATCACTCTGGAACGGGATACCAACCCACAATAATGCTGACTTTCTTGGGGCATGTGATCGGGGGTCGTCGTATGCTTGCCATTACCACTGCAGGGGTGATGAGCAGCACGCCTTTGTGGAGGATCTCGATCGAACTGGTGATAATGTGGGCCTCGACCTGCTCGCGAGCGAAGCGATAAGGCACGGAGTAGTAGTGCCGTTCCATCTCTACGTGGTAATTCAAGCCAGCACGTCGGATGGGTCATTCCGCAAACACATAGCGTTCCACAGGAAATGGCCTAAAAGCGGGCCGGTCAAGCTCTTCGAGCAATTGGCGGCGCGAGACGCCAACCCGGCCCAGAACGCGTTTTTCTTTGAGGTCATGAAGCAAATCGGTGATCGCCGCATTGACCTCGGTCAGACTGTAGAAGGTAGGGTGGCAGAGGCGATCTAACAGCCACCGCTTGATGATACGGACCGCAGACTCCACCTTGCCTTGTCACGTGGGCGTCTCGGCCGTGTGGGAAGTATGGCGGCTCCCATAGTGTGACGCCATGGCGCAATAGGTCCTATTGACCTGGGGATCGAAGTGGCTTGGCTTAATGATCGCCACCTTGACATAGTTGGAAGCCAGCACGGCTGGCGGCCTACCGAAGAACTCCAGCGTGGATACGGCATTTAATCCAGTCGGGAAGCGTTTCCGTCCGGTGCGTCGGCGCGGACGGAAGCTCCCAAGACCGCGACAAATAAACAGGTTTATCGTGGTTTGCCCGATAACCGGTCGACGACAACGGTTACCGTGTCGCCGGCGGCATGCTCTTGCCGGATAATCACCGGCAGCTTCAGCGCCGAGCCGTCCGTGTTCTGGGGCAGTTCGATTCGATGCCGTAGTCGTCTGGGTTGGTTAAGGCACCCATGCCCCAGTTCCGTAAAAAGTCCTATTGACTATATAGGGCATCAATTACATATGTAGTCAATCTTGAATGGAGGAATCGTATGACAACCGTTGCTCAACGCACAACCGATCCATACTCAGCGCTAGAATTCGTCGAACTCAGCCATGAATGGGGGCACGGCGTTCCTTCAATGCCCGGTACCCCGGATGTGGTGATGTATCGTTCGGTCAAGCACGCCCAGCATGGCGTCATGGCTACGCGTCTAAAAATGGGAATGCATACCGGCACCCACATGAACGCTCCGATCCATCTCGTGCAGCGCGGCATCGATATGGCTAACGTGCCGCTTGACCGTTTCTTCGGCAATGGGGTCATTCTGTCTATTCCGAAGGCACGGTGGGAGTTGATTGAACCGGTTGAGTTTGAGGCGGCGAGTCCCGCCATCCAAAGCGGCGATTTCGTCGTCGTTGTCACCGGATGGCATCACCGCTATTCGGACAGTCTCAAATATTTCGGCGAATCGCCCGGGTTGTCGGAAGCAGCCGCCGACTGGCTGGTCGCCAAGGGTATCAGCGTTTTCGCCATAGATACGCCGCAGGTTGATCATCCCCTGGCGACGTCACTCGGCGCCCATCGGGGCGGCCCGATCATGAACCGGCTTCCCGCCCATTTTCAGCAAGAGACCGGTCTCGAACCGGCCACCACCCATTCCAACTGGAATGGCGCGCACAAGAAGTTGCTCGCCGCGGGAATTCCTACGATCGAGCAGGTGGGCGGCGATGTCGACAGTGTCCTGGGACAACGCGCCACGTTCCACGCCGCGCCCTGGAAAGGACGGTCGCTTGACGCCTGCCCGGTGCGCTTCGTGGCCATCTTTGACCCGGCGGGAGAGAGCCGCATAGAGCCCGGTTCCAATTCCTGAATAAGCCTTCAAGAGAGAATCTAATTATGCAGATTTACAATCTTTCCCATGCATGGGGGCATGGCATGCCCGAATGGCCTTCCAGCCCGGGTGTCAATCTCACCGTCAAGAAATTCCATGCCAAGGACGGCGTTTACGAAACCGAGTTCGAGGGCATCATGCATCGCGGCACCCACATGGACGCGCCGCTGCATGTCACAGAAAATACGCCCGATCTGACAGGATACCCGTTATGGCGTTTCTTCGGCACGGGTGTCGCCGTCTCCATTCCCAAGAAAAAATGGGAAGTGATCACCGCCGAGGATCTCGAGGCTGCCCGTCCGCAAATTCGCGAGGGTGACATCGTGATGATCAATACCGGCATGCATCACAAGATGGCCGACACCGACGAATACTACGCCTATTCGCCCGGCATCTATCGCGAGGGCGCCCAATGGCTGGTCGATCGCAAGGTGAAACTGGTCGGTTATGATGTGCAGGCAAACGACCATCCCATGGCGACGAAGCTTGTCGACCACGGGCTTGGGCCTAGCCATCCGCATCTGATTGAGGAATACAAGGCCTATACCGGCCGCTGGCCACGCGAGGATTTTCCAGACTGGGAAGCAGGCCACAAAACCCTGATGGTCAAAGGGGGAATTCCCGGCGTCGAAAATATCGGAGGCGATCTCGACCAGATCACGGGCAAACGTTGCACCTTCATGTGCTTTCCCTGGCGTTGGCCGGGCGGGGAGGGGTGCGGCGTGCGCATCCTGGCAGTGATCGATCCGGACCAGACATTCCGGTTCGAGCGGGGGGGACTGTGACTATGTCGATACAGGAACTTCCCGTCATTCTTAGCAATCCGCTCTCGATGTTCGACTTGCAGGGCAAGGTAGCCGTCATCACCGGCGCCTCCGGCTCATTCGGCCGCGTCTGCGCACTGATGCTCGGCGCCCTCGGCGTCAAGCTTCTGCTCGTCTCGGGCAGTGCCAGCGAACTCGACGAGATGCTGGCCGAGGTGCGCGACAATCGCGGCGAGGCGGAGCCTTTCGTGCGCCGCCCCGACTCGGTCGAGGACGCGGACGCTATCCGGGACGCCGCGCTGGCTCGGTTCGGCCGCATCGATATGTTGGTGATCGCCTCGGGCTTCAACAAGGCAGGCTTCATTCAGGATCAAAGCCTTGAGGAATGGGAAGCCGTGATGGACGCCAACGTGCGCGGCGCCTGGCTTATGGCGAAGGCGATCGGCAGTTGGTGGATCGAAAATCAGGTGCGTGGCAAGATGTTGATGATGTCTTCAGTGCGTGGCCGGCATGGCAATATCTCGGGCTACACCGCCTACTGCGCCTCAAAAGGTGCCAGTGACGCCCTGACCCGGGTTCTTGCGACCGAGTGGGCAAAACACGGTATCACCGTGAATTCAATTGCGCCGACCGTCTTTCGATCCAAGCTCACAGCCTGGATGTGGTCGGATGATCCCGTTGGGCAGGCCACGCGCCAGCGCTCGCTCTCGCGCATTCCGCTTGGGCGACTGGGTGAAGCGGAAGATCTGGTGGGTATGGCACTTTATCTGCTTTCGCCAGCCTCCGATTTTTGCACCGGCCAAATTATGTACGTTGATGGTGGCTACACGGCAGGATGACATGACAGAATCGAAGGTCGCTATTATCGGCGCAGGGCTGATGGGTCATTCCATCGCACAACTTTTCGCGGCCGCCGGTGCGCGCGTGTCGCTGATGGACAGTCAGCCGGAGTCCCTGGCTGCCGCCGGTCCCGCCATGGCCCGTCTTTGCCAACAGATGGAAATTGACGAAGCCTGCCTTTCCACCCTGACCACGCATCACACGATCGCCGACGCCGTCTCCGAAGCGGATCTCGTCATTGAGGCGGTCCCGGAAAAGATCGAAATTAAGCGCCAGGTGTTTGCCGCTATCGAGGCCGATGCGCCAGGACGAGCCATTCTTGCCTCAAATACCTCCGTTATTCCGATCACACGCATCGCCTCGGCGGTGACCGACCGGTCCCGGGTGTTCGGGGCGCATTTCTGGAACCCGCCATCTTTCGTGCCCTTGGTCGAAGTGGTGATGACCGAAGACAGCAATCCGGCTCTGGCCGATCGGTTGATGGCCATTTTGAGGGAGATCGGGCAGGAACCCGTCCTGGTACGCCGCGACATTCCCGGTTTCATCGGAAACCGATTGCAACATGCGATGAAGCGCGAAGCCATAGCGCTGGTCGCCGCCGGTGTCTGCGATGCCGAGACGGTCGATCAGGTGATCAAAATGGGTTTCGGGCCGAGACTGTCGGTACTGGGGACGCTGGAACAGTCCGATCTTGTTGGGCTCAACTTGACGCTGGACATTCATGAAGAATTGATCGCCGACCTCGACGTGACGCACGGCCCGCATCCCTATCTGCGCGCTCTCGTCGAGAAAGGTCATCTGGGAATGAAGACCGGTCAGGGTTTTTACGACTGGACCCCCGAGCGTTCGCAAGACGTACGCAACCGCCTCGCGGACTTCATGGCAGAGCGTCGACGGTTGCGACAGCAAAGAAACCAGTCAGGTTGAACGCGCGATGGTAGATGAAACCCACGATCCGGCCCGGCGTTCCTGGGTGCGGAGCGCGCAGAACCACCGGGATTTTCCGCTGCAGAACCTGCCGCTTGGTATCTTCTTGCCGCCGTCGGGCGGTGCGCCGCGCGGCGGGATCGCGATTGGCGATCAGGTTTTGGATCTTGCAGAGACGCGCCTGCCGGGATCCGCCGCGGACCTCGCGGAGCTCTGCGCAGGACGCGATCTCAATGCCTTGCTTGCGTTGGGAGCCGATGCCCGCCGCAGCTTGCGCCATGCGGTGTTCCGATTGCTGGCTGAAGGCCAAAATAGTCGCAGCACTGCCGTGCTTCACCCTCAGATCAGCTGCCGGATGCAGGTGCCTGCAACGGTTGGCGACTACACCGATTTCTATGCCGGAATTCATCATGCCCGAAACGTCGGGAAGCAATTCCGACCTGACGCGCCACTTCTACCCAACTATCGCCATATCCCCATCGGCTATCATGGTCGTGCTTCGACATTAGGGGTGGGAGGCGAGGTCTACCGGCCCTCCGGCCAGACAATGAGACCGGGATCCCAGAGCCCGGTGTTTGGCCCAACCGCGGCGCTCGATTACGAGGTAGAACTGGGCTTCTGGGTCGGAGCGGGCAATCGGCAGGGAAGTTCGGTACCGATTAGCCGGGCCGGTGAACATCTGGCCGGGATCTCATTGCTGAATGATTGGTCCGCACGCGACATCCAGCGCTGGGAATACCAGCCGCTCGGCCCGTTCCTCGCCAAGAGTTTCGCAACAACGCTGTCACCATGGATCGTCACGATGGAAGCACTGGCGCCCTTTCGGTGCGCGCAACCGCCACGTCCCGCGGAGGATCCTACGCTGCTACCTTACCTCAGCGATCCCGGTGATCTGAAGAGTGGCAGCTTTGCGCTGTCGATCGAAACCTTTTTTCAGAGCGTCGAGATGACGCGTCGTAATCAGCCTGCAATCCGCCTGGCGAGCGTTGGGATGGAGGCGCTTTACTGGACGCCCGCGCAGCTTCTCGCCCATCATACCAGCAACGGCTGCGCGCTGCGCCCGGGCGATCTATTGGGGTCGGGCACGATTTCCGGGCAGACGATTGAGAGTTACGGAAGTCTTCTCGAACTGACGCAGGATGGACGTGTGCCTATTACGTTGCCCGATGGGACCGCGCTTGGATATCTTCGTGACGGAGACACAATCGAACTGCGGGCTCAGGCGTCGGCCGAAGGCTTCGTATCCATCGGGTTCGGTGCCTGCCGCGCCACGGTGCAGCAAGCTATGTCAAATCTCGATTACTGAGAGGGTCCCCTTCTTCATTGCTGATCAGCTGTCGCGGAAGCTCAGCACAGGCGTTTCTGGAAAAGTAATGGGCGTGGTCGTGGCGCGGTAACCTGTACGGTCGTTCACCCTATTGGCCGCAGCCTTGAGCGCGGCGATCGCCTGCTGGGCGCTGTGCCCGCCTTCGAACATCCCGACCCGCCCGACGATTGTTAGTATGAAAATCACCTCGCCAGTCGCGTTGAAGACCGGGGCCGCATAGGCCTCAATTCCCGGTGTATAGTCACCGCGCACATGGGTCAGACCTTTCTTGCGGATTTCTCCGGTCAGTATCAGGAAGGATTCTTCATCCAGAAGCTCACCAGAACTCGTCGGCTTGCGGCCCTCGCGCACAGCCTTGCGGAAGGCTGCGACAATCTCGGTATCCGGTTGATAGGCAAGCGCTGTGCGCCCCGACGCTGAATGCACCAAGGAGAACGTCGTGCCGATGCGCCCGACATGCGTAATTCTATCGCCGTTGCTGAACCAGTTGATCATCATGGGTGGCAAATCGTTTGTGCTCAGCACTCCGACACACAGATCCGTCTCGTCGCGCAGGTTCCGTGCCGCATCGTTCACCACCTCGATCTCGGGACGCTGACCCATTGACAATAACCCCAGACGGACGCAGGCCGATCCCAAAAGGTAGCGAAGCGAGTTTGGTTCCTGTTCGATCAGACCCGTGTTTGCCAAGCTTACAAGATAACGGCGCACGTTGCTCGGGGCCATATTGAGCTCGCGGGACAGTTCGCTCAGTGTCGCTGGCTTGCTGTAATTGGCCAAGGTGAAAAGAATCTGGGCGCCGATTTCCACCGATTGAATACCGACTTTGCGTCGCTCTTCATCATTCTCGCTATTCGACATATCCTTGGTCCTGTCATTTCCGGGCAGGGTCATCCTGCGGTAGGTCATCAGCTCACATCGAAGGTGAATACGAGCATCTCGCACGAATCGGCTCCGTTGTTCATCAGTGCCCGCGCTTCCCCTGCAGGGATATAGCAGCTGTCATGTGGCAAGAGTACATGATCCTCACCTGCGATCGTTACCGTGATCGTGCCTGACACCACAAAATAGATGCGGTCAACCCCCGACGCCGAAAGTTCAGCGCCTCCGTTTGCAGCAAATGTCGAAAACCCTAGTCCTGCTCGCTTTATCGGTCCGGCTCCCGAACCGTGAAGACGCAGCGCCGTCATGCCGAAATGACGTGGGGCTTCGTACGGCATTGCCGCATCAAATCGGGTGATGTGCATTGGATATTCCTCCTTTTCGAAGCTTGCTCTCTTGACTCTATAAATAATTCATTTCATAAAAAGTCAAATATGAAGTGATCGGAGATTGTCCCGCTGACGGTTGGCTCGAGGAGGAGTCACCGTCCGCGTGTTGAGGGAGGAAATCACAATGAAACTTTCATCGGCTGTCCTTGGGCTTGGTCTAAGCCTCTTCGCGCCGTTGGCGCTGCATGCCGAACCCGCCACTTTGAAGCTCGCCTTCTTCGCGTCGTCGAAGGAAGTCAACTACGCAATGGTGATCAAGCCATGGGTAGATGCCGTGAATGCCGACCCCGCCAACGCGGTCAAGATCGAGGCGTTTCCCGACGGAGCGCTCGGCAAGAATATTCAGGCCCAGCCGCAGATGATCCTCGATGGTGTAGCCGACATCGCCTGGGTGAACCCCTCCCTCGTTCCGGGGCGATTCGCAAAAGATCAGGTTCTGGAACTGCCCGGGCTGGTCAAAAACATCGGCGACGGCATCAAGCTTTATTCAGGTCTGCTGGAACAGGGCTTGCTGCCGGGATATGACGACTACAAGGTGATCGGCGCGTTCACTAATCCTCCCTACCACATCTTCTCGCGCAAGCCGATCGAGAGGCTGGAGGACCTTGCAGGACAGAAAGTGCGGATCGTCGGCCCGATGGTAGGTCAGACTGTCCAAAGCTTCGGCATGGTTCCGGTGCTGATGCCACCGCCCGAGGTCGTCGAGGCTATCGGCCGAGGCTCGATTGACGCCGCGACGTTCGTGCCTGCCGCGCTGATCGACTTTGGTGCAGACCGTGTGACCACCACAGACTATCTTCTGCCGCTCGGCGCAGGCCCGCTCACGCTGTTGATGAGTGCGCAGAAATACAAGGCCCTGTCGCCAGAGGCCAGGCAGGTCCTCGACAAGTATTCCGGTTCCTGGATTCAGGATCTCTATCTTCGCGAAGTCACTCGATATAATCAGGATGTGATTACCCGATTAAGGGCCGATCCAAAACGCAAGGTCATCGACGTCGCCAAGGATGATCAGCCCAAGATCGACGCTACCTACCAGTCTGTCACCAGCGCCTGGGCAGCCCAATCATCCGAAAATGCGTCGCTTCTCGAAAAAGCTCGCGCCATCCTCGCGGCGAGCGGAAACTAAAAATGCTTCGTTTGTCGGTTTTGATCGAACGCGCTGTAAACGCGCTGGCAGTGATTGGACTATCTATCCTGCTTTTCTACGCTGGAGCGGTGGTGCTTGACGCGCTGCTGCGCAGCTTTGCAAATGCGCCAATTGCGCTTGTGCGCGAAATCGCCGATCTCGTCATCGCGATCTCCGCCGCGAGTTGCCTGCCTCTGGTCATGTACAGACGCCATAACATCACGCTTCGCGTCCTTGAGGGTATTCTGCCAGCCCCCATCGTGCGCCGGGTCGATGTCTTTGCGCACTGTATTGTTTTTGTCGTCCTGCTCACCATGGCGTGGCAGTTCTTTATGTTCAGCGCAAAGACTGCCCGTGCAGGCGATGTGACCTGGCTTATGCAAATACCCAAGGCGCCGTTCTGGTATGTGGCCAGCAGCATCATCGCCTTTGCTGCGCTCGTTCAGGGCTGGGTTGTGCTGCATCCAGCCAATTCAGTCCCAGAGGACGCCGAAGTATGAGCCCCGCGCTGATTGGAAGTCTGGGACTGCTGGCGCTGTTCGTTCTGGTCCTGCTACATATCCCGTTAGGGTTTGCCCTGGCGCTCGTGGGCATCGTCGCATTCGCGCTCCAGACCTCCTGGGGCCCGGCGCTGACATTCCTCGCCTCAGAGCCGGTGCAGGTTCTCGGCAGCGTCGATCTGGCCGCCGTTCCGATGTTCCTGATGATGGGCGCCTTCGTCTCGGGAGCCGGGTTCTCGAAGGATCTCTACACCGCAGCAGCGGCATTGCTCGGTCATCGCCGCGGTGGACTGGCCTATGCCACACTGGGCGGCAGCGCCACGTTCGGGGCAATCTGCGGCTCATCACCAGCGACAGTGGCTACATTTACCCGGATCGCGCTGCCCGAAATGCTCAAGCGCGGCTATGAACCCGGTTTTTCCGGGGCCACCATCGCCGCAGGCGGCGCCTTGAAAGCCCTGATCCCACCTTCGCTCAGCATGATCCTTTATTGCGTCGTGGCGCAGGTCTATATCTTCGACATCTTTCTTGCCGCCGTCGTACCGGCGATCATGACGCTGGTGGCGAACTTCCTCGCTGTCTGGCTGATCGCACGACCCCTGAACTCACCAGCTCCCGCCGGACCGGCGATAACCCGCGAAGAAAAGATCGCCGCACTTTGGGCTGCGGGACCCGCTATCGGGTTGATCCTAGTGGTCTTCGTCGGACTTTATAGCGGCGTCTTTACCGTCAACGAGGCGGCAGCAGTTGCGGCGGTGCTATCTTTCCTGTGCTTGCTTTTTCGCCACGGCTTCGCTGTCGATCTGATTCTGCGCGCATTCATCGATACGGCGGCAGTCGCCGGGATGATCTATGTGGTGCTGATCGGTTCAGCAGTGTTCACCTATTTCATCTCGTTGGCTCACCTGCCCGAGATCATCGTCGGCAGTGTCACCGCGGTCGATCTTCCTCCGCTGATGATCATTGGAATGATCCTCGTCATTTATCTGGTTTTGGGCGCGGTATTCGACGAACTCGCGGCCATGGTGGTGACCGTGCCTTTCGCCCTGCCGGTAATCGTTCATCTGGGTTACGACCCGGTGTGGTGGGGCATCATTAACGTCGTGATCGTGGAGCTTGGGCTGATCATCCCGCCTGTCGGCATGGTGGTGTTGATCGTGCACGGAATGCGTCCCGACATTTCCCTGCGCGCGCTTTATCGCGGTGTTGCGGCGTTCGTCGTCGCGGATGCCATCGTGCTGGCGTTTCTGGTGTTTTTCCCCCGTCTTACAACCTGGCTACCCGGATTGTTCTAGGGTGTGTCCATAAAAAGGTGAATGAGAAATGTCCGTCACATCGCATGTTTCCTCGGCTAACATCTCCTTGGGCGACGCGCTTCAGGACAAGCCTTTGCTACCGGCCATTTGGGTCTTGTGTCTCTCGTTCATCGTCGTGATGCTTGATGGCTACGACCTGTTATGCGTTTCGTTCGTGGCCAAGCCCATGGCGGACGCGCTGGGGACCGATGTCGCGCGTTTTGGTGCGGTCTTCGGCGCCGGCTACACCGGCGTCTTGATCGGAGGCATGTTTATCGGGCCTCTGGGCGATCGTCACGGTCGCAAGTCCATCCTGTTGTTGTCGGTCGCGCTGTTCGGTGCGTTTTCGCTCGCCCCCATATTCGACCTGCACTACGAGCGGTTGCTTGTATATCGCTTCGTCACCGGACTTGGACTGGGTGGAGCCTTGCCTTGCGTGGCCGCCCTTACCGCGGAGACCGCGCCTCGCAAACGTCGCGGTCTGTTCGTCAGCCTGATGTATGGCGGCGTCGCTACAGGTGGGGTCGTTGGGGGATTTCTCGCGTCGCGACTTATTCCGCACTATGGCTGGGAAAGCGCCTTTTGGATCGGCGGCGCAGCGCCGTTGATACTTTTGCCGATCTTGTGGTTGCTTTTGCCGGAGACCATGCGCCAAGAAGCTCGTGGTGACCAGGGCCAGCAGGGTGGGCATTCGGCAGCTATCGACCGGGTCCGCGAATTGTTCCGGGGCGGTCGCGGCCCGTCGACGGTTTTTCTGTGGGGCGGGAGCTTTTTCGCGCTTATGAGTTTCGGAGCACTGGTATCGTGGTTACCGGTGATGATCAGCCAGGTTGGTCTGGATCAGAAGCAGGCTATCCTTGGGCCTGTCATGGTCAACCTCGGCGGAATTCTCGGCACAATTCTTATCGGCATTCTGCTCAATCGTCTTGGCATGGCCTTGGCCGCCGCTGCAAATTTTCTAGCGGCTGCAGTGGGACTGGTCCTGTTCTCTCAGTTGCTTGGCCCGGGAAATCCAGCGTTTCCGGTGATTTTCTTTACCGGACTATTCCTGCTCGGTTCGGTCAATACCACCAACTCCATCATGGCCAGCTTTTATCCGGGCCACATTCGCGCAACCGGTTCAGGATGGGGCTTGGGGATGGGCCGGATCGGCGGCATTATTGGGCCGGTAGCTGGCGGCTCGCTTTTGGCTCAGGGCCTGGCGGTTGACGTTGTCCTGATTGTCATTGGAATGGCGGCTGCTATGGCGGGTCTCTCCATGTTCGTCTTCGGCCTGACTTCTAAGAATTTATCATCGCAGGGAGGGCCAAATGGCGCCTGAACAACCAGTGGACGGTTTGTCTTTGCCCCGTCGCAAAAGCAAGGAAATCGGCCTTGAAGAGGCAGGCCGGATCATAGCCTCGGCCAAGACCCTTTCGCTGGCAGGGTCTCAGGTCGTCAATTCGCCAATGGCCCTGATCCGCGAAGCCATTCGAGCGGGCGCAACGCAACTGACAGTCATACCGGCGATTGATGCGGCCATGGCCGTCGATCTGATGATAGCCGCCGGTATTATTGATACGCTGATCGTATCTTATGTCGGTTTCGAAACCCTGGGATTGGCGCCCGCCTTCCGGCAAGCTTGCGAAAATCGCCGCTTGACGATCATTGAGGCCGACGAACCGTTCATCGTCCACGGTACCCGCGCCGCCGCGGCCGGCCTATCCTTTATTCCCATCCGTGGCGTCTACGAAGCCACGGATCTACCCAAACGCAATGATTGGATCAAAACCGTTATCGACCCCTACACGGGTGAAACGGTGATGACCATTCCGCCCCTCAAATCCGACGTCTGTATCCTGCACGCCCAGGAAGTCGATGAGTATGGCAACGCTCAGCTATTGGGCGGCAACGGGCAGGAACTTGATAAGGCCAAGGCAGCTGAGACCGTGATAATCAGCGCCGAGCGCATCGTCTCGGTTGACCGCTCGCGGGCCGATCCGCGCAAAGTAACGATCCCCGGTCATCTGGTCAATGCGGTCGTGCATGTGCCGTTTGGCGCCCATCCGACCCTTTCGCCCAACTTCTATAAGAACGATGAAGCGCACATGAGGGCTTATGCAGATCAGGTGCGAAAAGGTCAGGCCGAAGCGTACCTTCAGCAGTTCGTGCGCGGCCCAACGACGCACACCGGATACATCGAGACCGTCGGCTTGGATAACCTATTCAAACTGATGCGAGAGGTGTGATCATGGCCGAAATTGCCAAACTCTGCAGCGACTCTTACTCGATGGCTGAGTTTCTTGCCGTCATCATGTCACGCGCCCTGGCGGAAAATGATGGGGAAGTCGGCGGTGTCGGTGCTGCGGCGACGATACCAATGGCAGCGGTGCGCTTGGCGACCCTGACGGTCGCGCCAAATATCTACTGGTTTTGCGGCTCTAGCGGCGCATTCAACCCGTCCTTCGACCATCTTCCGATGACGTCGGCTGATCCGCGCGCCTTTTATGGCTGCGAAGCCACCCAGAAGATGCAGGACATCGTCGACATGGGCGGGCGCGGCGACTGGGGCTTCGGCTTTTCCGGAGGCATGCAGATCGACCGCCACGGCAACGCCAATCTGATCGGTATCGGCCCGTATGACAATATGACGGTGCGGGGGCCTGGTACGGTGGGTCTCGCCTGGTCACGCCGCATCCGCACGTCGCACCTTTTTACCTGGCATCATAACCGGAGTGTTTTCGTGGAACAGGTTGATCATGTCTCCGGTCCCGGTTGGGATCCCGACGCCAAAGCGACCGGTCTCCAGACGCGTGGACCACGACACGTATTCACGCCTCTTTGCATCATGGATTTTGGTGGCGAAGGCTGCTCAATGCGCCTGATCAGCGTTCACCCGGGATATAGCAGCGAAGACGTCATAGCCCATACGGGCTTTGACCTGGACATCCCCGAACACATTCCCGAAACGCCTGAGCCTACGGACCATGAACTCTTCCTGCTGCGCAATCTGGTGGATCGTGGTGGTGTACTGAAAACCCTCCGGCTCAGTGTGGGCTAGGATTCATGAACAAATCAACGGGCCAATGCCCGTCAAGGAGGTAGCATGATGGTCATAGGTGATCTGCTGCGCGTAAATGCGCGCCGTATTCCCGATCGGGAAGCGCTCGTCTGTGGTGACGAGCGGATCAATTGGGGGGATCTCGACCGTTCGGTGAACAAGCTGGCCAATGCCTTGCTGAGCGCAGGCATCAAAAGCGGCGATCGGGTCGCCTTTATCATGAGCAACTCAATAGACATCGTCCGGGTCTATTATGCGGTGGCCAAGATCGGAGCAATTTCGGTGCCGATCCTGCCTCGGTCGGTCGCGCGCGAAATTACCCACATTGTCAATGATGTGAAGGCCGTTTGCCTTATCGCTTCTGCGGATCAAAGCGCGGCCGTTCGTGATGCTCTGCCGGCTTTGGGCGACGTCCGTCTGGTTATCGGCGCCGGGGGCGACCATGGCCTTGAACAGGATTTGGCAGGTTTGACAGCGGACGCTAGCGACCAGGACCCACTGGTCGAGGTCGAGCCCACTTCCCTATATGCCATTCAATACACCAGCGGAACGACCGGACATCCCAAAGGATGCATGTTGCGACACGATCGGAAGGTCCTGTCGCGAATGAGCATGCTGACCCTCGTCAATTATACCGAACGTGATCGCGGCTTGATTTTCATGCCCTTAACCGCCTCTTTGGGCGCAGACATGTTGCATACTCATGTCCTGGCCGGCGCGACGACGATTCTCCTGCCGCGCTTCGATGCTGTCGAGATGCTGCAACTGGTCGAAGCAGAAAGAATCAGCGTTCTTTACGCCATGGAATCGACCTACGATCGCCTGATGGAAGCTGAAACCTTCGACACTACGGATTGGTCGGGCTTGCGCTACATGTTTGGGACTGGCGCTGGACACAATATCGGCCTGTGTGCCGAACGCTTTGCCACAGTGCCAAGTTTCAAAGCCAAGCTTTGGAACTCTTACGGTTGCACGGAAGGCGGCGGTTGGCTGACATTTGTCGGTTACGAGGAGGTGAGGGCAGCCATTCACGGCTCAGGTTCTCCAGTGGCGCTGAACACCATTGGCCGAGAATGCCCGATGGCGCAGGTGGATTGCCTCGATGAGGATGGTGGAACTATGCCGACCGGTGAAGCGGGCGAAATGGTCCTCAGTTCGCCGTGGCTGTTTGCTGGCTACTGGGGCCTGCCGGACAAGACGGCGGAGGCCTTGCGCGGCAATCGCTATTTCACGGGTGACATCGCTCGGAAAGATGCGGATGGCTACATTCGATTGGAAGGGCGGTTGAAGGACATGATTAAAACCGGTGGCATCAATGTCTATCCCGCAGAAATCGAAATGGTGATGAAGGCACATGCCTCGATACGCGAAGTCGCCGTCGTGGGCGTTCCCGATCCAGAATGGGGAGAGAGAGTCGTTGCCTGTGTCATTCCTGAACGCGGCTACAATTCCGAAGCTGTTCAGACGTATTGCAAAAGCGAATTGGCAGGGTTCAAGAACCCTAAATCCATCGTATTTTTCGATGACTTCCCGCGTGACGTGGTCGGCAAAATTCTCAAGAAAAAGCTGCGCGAAATGGTCATGGCCGACGGAGCGAAGACGTGAGCAAACCGGAAATCCTCACCGTGCCGGACGTGATTTACTCCACGCGTGAAGGGAGGGCGCTCCTGGCGGATATATACGTGCCTCAGGACGGCGTCCGGCAGAAACCGGCGATCATTTGGGTTCATGGCGGCGGGTGGCGCTTCGGCGATCGCAAACTTTCGCCCCACCTCGCCCGCTATTATGCCGAACGCGGTTTTGTTATGGTCAGCGTCGATTACCGCTTGAGCAAACAGGCTGTGTTTCCCGCCGCACTTGAAGATATCAAAACTGCTGTGCGCTGGCTGAAGTCGGTCGCGGAACGGTATGCCGTTGATCCGGCGCGTATCGGCCTGTGGGGCGGATCCGCAGGCGGGCATCTGGCGGCGCTTTGCGCCACGTCAGGCCCAGGGAGTTTCGAGGGGCCAGCCGAAGACGGAGTAAGGGGCTTCGACAGTTGCGTCGCGGCGGTCGTGGATTGCTACGGCCCGACGGATTTTCTCCAAATCGATGCTCATCGCGATCCAGAGGGCAAGCCTTCCGAGGACGTGGAATCGATCCAATTGCCCAAGGGCGTATTAAGCGCTCAGGCCGACTCCCTTGAGTCAGCATTCGTCGGTGCACCGATCGAAACCGTTCCTGAGATCGTGCAGGCCGCCAATCCGATTGCTCATATCCGGCGCGAATCCGTCTTGCCACCATTTCTGATCGTCCATGGTCGTTGTGATACCGCGGTGCCGGTGCATCAAAGTGTCATTCTGTTTGAGGCCCTGAAAAATGTTGGCAATGACGCCACTCTTCTGCTGGTTGAAGGGCTCGGACACAGCTTTACAAACCGTAAAAGCCTCGACCAGCGGAGCTTCGCTTATGAACAGCGCGACCAATCCGGCACGAGGCGCCTACAGGGGCAGATATTTGAGACCATAGGCAACTGGTTCATCGACAAACTTATAATGATCGAGGAAAGCGAATGAGTGGACGACCTCTTTCTTACCACGCGGATGGCCGCGATTTCGAGGGTGTCGTCGTCACCCCGTCCGCCCTCGACGAAGGCCCCGGCTTGTTGATGGTGCCCAACTGGCTGGGTGTGACGGAAAACGCGGTGGCTCGCGGAGAACGTTTCGCCGCTATAGGCTATCTGGTGCTTGTGGTCGATGTGTTCGGCGTCGACTCCCGTCCAGCCAATATGGAGGAGGCCGCGGTTCAGGCGGAAAACATCCGCGACCATCCGCAAACGACTCGGGACATAATGGCCGCCGCCGCCATGGCGCTTCAGGCTCAGTCAAGTTTACTGAAGTCGGCACCTCTTGCCACGATCGGCTTTTGTCTGGGAGGGGGTATCGCACTGGAGTATGCCCGTTCAGGAGCAAACCTTGCCGCCGCCGTGTCGGTTCATGGCGATCTGATCACGTCTCTACCGGCCGTCCAAGGGGAGGTAAAAGCCTCACTTCTCGCCCTTCACGGTAGTACGGATCCAATCTCCCCAAAAGCTCAAAGGGATGCATTCGAAGCTGAGATGACGCATGCGAGAGCAGACTGGCACCTGATGGTGTTCGGCGACCGTCGCCATGCGTTCACGGATTTAGGCGCAGACAATGAGGTGGCCAAATATGATCGGTTTGCCGACGAATGGTCCTATTTTCTCTCTGACCGCTTCATAAAGGACGCGCTCGCACGGCGCGGGCTATCGTCTGGATGGGTTCTTGCTTAATTCAGAGCTCCGGCTGCGGGGAGGGGGCGGAGCCGTCCCCCTTAGGGACGACGCATAGTTTTATCGGCTGAGACTGCATCCAAGTCGATGATTTCGTAAGCCCCCGGTGAGGCTTTCAATTACCCACATCGTCGGTTGGACGCGATTGAGATGCCGATTGCGATCTCGTGCAAGCGGGTCATGCCGCGCCAGACGACCATGTTTCCGGGAGGCGGTTCGTGGTTACGGGCGAGATAGCCCCCAAGTATGGCTATCTGCAGCAGATACTCTGCGAGCGTGTGCTGCTTGAGACGCTGTCGAGCTCGGGTCTCATCGATTTGGTCGAGGACCGTGATCTCAGCGGAGGGTTACGGCCAGGCTTGAATGCATCAGCACCCCGCACAAGGTCTGCACATTGGGCTGTCCAGCCTTGTAGCGCCCTGCGTTGATAGTCTTGGTAAAGCCGATTTTGCCGGGTTGAGCGCGGCTGTAGATGAACTCGGTCGTGTCCTGTAGGATCAGGATCGGACCTTCGCTCGCCGCCACGCGCGCCGCAGTCGCTGCGAAATGACCGGCGAGAATGCTATGGTCGGTCACACGCGGGTTGTCGAAGAAGCGATAGGCGGCCTTCGTGGCTGCCCAGTCGCCACAGACCGCTGGAAGTGGCTTGCCCGGCGCAGCTGACATCTGGTCCAGCAACCGCCGTAGCCGGCGGGCCAATCGCTTATCGGGTAGGGTTGCTGCAGAGAGTTTCTCACCCTGCCAGGCACTCTCGCTGGTGTCGGTTTCGCCTCGCATCGCTGACGCCTCCGTGATTCGGCGTCACAGACAGAATCACGGCAGATTCACACGGCGCAATAGCCCGGAAGACGATGTGGGTAATTGAAAGCCGGGGAGGGCCGTCTTGCGATGACGGTCTTCTGACTGGCAGTCCTAGTGGTAACACTAGAGCATCGTTCGATTTAATCGACTCTCGGAGATTCCTTTGTTGTGGGATCTGTGATTCACTTTTCCGTGGAGGTGTCTCATGGGCAAGTTTCATTCATTGGATATTCGCGACCGTGTTGCGTCGATGGTTGACGGCGGCCAGTCGCGTCGGGCGGCGGCCCGACACTTCGGTGTCAGCGAGAGTGCGGCCATCAAGCTTTTGCAGCACCGCAGGGTGGCAGGAACGGTTGCGCCCTTGCGGCAGGGTCGCCCGCCTGGCAGCGGCAAGCTTTCTGCCTATCTGTCTTTTCTGATCGCCCAGGTCGAGGCGAAGCCGGACATGACGATGCCGGAACTCGCCGACAGGCTTGAAGACACGCATGGTGTTCGTGTTCCGGCATCGTCCTTGTCCCGCGTCCTGGTGGCGCAGGGGTTCACATATAAAAAAAGCGCTGATGGCATCGGAGCGCGCACGCGCGGCAGTGCGTCAGGATCGTGACGTCTGGATCACCAAGCGTCAGCCAAGAATGCGGCTTGAACCGCATCGTCTTGTCTTCATTGACGAAACATCCGTGAACACGAAAATGGTGCGGCTTCGTGGACGCTGCCCACGTGGCGAACGATTGCAGATGGATGCTCCATTCGGCCATTGGGGAACGCAGACTTTCATCGCCGCACTGCGCTGCCATGCTCTGACCGCCCCCTGGATCATTCAGCACCCCATGAACCGTGCCTCCTTCGACACGTATATCGAAACGCAACTTGCCCCAACGCTGTCGCCCGGCGACGTCGTCATTCTGGATAACCTCGCCGTTCACAAAAGTGCCAAAGCAGCCGAAGTCCTGAAGGAAAAAAGAGCCTGGTTCCTGTTTCTGCCGCCCTATTCACCCGATCTCAATCCCATCGAGATGGCTTTTGCAAAAATCAAAGCACACCTGCGAACCGCGGCAGCCAGAACCTTCGACGCTCTCTCAGAAGCCCTTGGTTCAATCTGCAACCTCTTCAACAGAACCGAATGCTGGAACTATCTCAACGCGGCAGGCTATCCGTTCATGGGGCCAGCCGAGAGCAACAGCTCGGTCCACAAGCCGATACTGAAGTTGGGTGCTCTCCTGATGATGGCGAACCTGCCCGGCAGAAGATTGTCGAATATAGATATAGGCCGTCTTGCTGCGGTGTGCGGTCGAAAGGCGGCCATCGTCGCTATCGACTCTGCTCAGCATGAGGGTTCGTCTCCATCAATCTGTTCGCTGGCCGCTTTCGCCATAAAAGCGCGGCAATCACCTTGACGATCTGCGCCTTTCTTTCCTCCGAAAGGCTTTGCCAGGGACGCGGCAAATTCTTCATGCTGGACTGCTGCAGGGGTACTCGGGACGCTACACAAGACATTCTCGACTGCTGTCGTGTCATCGCGAATCACCTCGGGCGTAGAAAGGACCAAGGTGCGGCGCAAATGGCGCATCAATGTGAGCAAGGTGGCAACGTCGATACAAGGGATCGATATTGATCGCTCGCGGGTCTCCACCAGAGGCACAGAAAGATCGGTTTGATTGCGGCGGATTGATCGATGGCGCCCATTTGGCAGCTTAACAACGATGAAGTCGCGACCGCGGGTCGTCTCAAGCGAAACTAGCTCAAAACGCTGCCCGTAAAGACCGTGACGAGGGTTTGTAATCGTGACGTGAGATATATGCCCATCAAGAAGTGGGGTATTCTGCGATGATCGGTTCTCCGATCATGTCGTGCCACTGAGCGACGGGGAGTTGCGCGGTGATAAGCGTTGATTTCCGGCGATAGCGTTCCTCGAAGATTTCCAGCAGGTGGAGTCGTTGTTGATCTGTGAGCGTGTGCGTTCCCCAGTCGTCGAGGATCAGCAACTGGACGCGGGCGAGCTTGTCGACCAGGCGGGGAAAGCGGCCGCCAAGCCGCCCGGCTCGATCATTCCATCCTCTACCTGCGTATGCCGCGTCTGTTCGAAGATGCCCACGCATCCGTGCAGTTCAAGGTTCATTAGCGCGAGGCCAGGGTCATGAGATAGGCAAGAGGGGAAAGCGGCGATGCTCCGTGATGACGATTGATGCTTGCTACAGCATATTAAGCTCGCCTGATTTTTCCTACCGTTGGATTCCCGCGAGATGCAAATGCAGTGGGCGAGAAGGTAGGTCAATTGGAGAGCTGCGCTAGGCAGCCCGATAGACTGACGCCGAGCAAGGCCGAGATATACAACAAGCATGCGGTCGCACCGAAAGCTGCGGAGAAGCGCGGGACGTCTGTGAAGGCGTCGTCGTCGGGCGGGGTGCGAGTTAATAGCGCCATCAAGGAAAACGGTCGATGGAAGTACAAGGGGCTGCGCTTGTGGAATAGCTTGGAACTTAACAGAACTCGTTGGTTTTCGTCAAAGTAACCAAGATGTGACGTTGGTATTTTTGTGGGTATTTTCGGAAGTGGATTCTCTGTAAATTATTGAAATATATGCTGTATAGGCAAAAATATGGTTGATGCCCCCGCAACCAATCTTCCCAAACAAAATCCATTTTATCGCTGGCGGCAAGACTTCATCTTCCCTGGCGATCATAGCTCCTGACGACCGATGTACGCAGTCCCGCAGCGTTCGAAGGAAGCAGCACAGCACCATACCTGCGTCGTGCACTGGAGAAGCGGCACTCCTGGAGCCGATCCTGGTCGAGGGATGTCAGTCGCAGGCCCACATGACGATGTCGCGTGTCCGGTAGATAAGCGGCGAGAAGACAACTTCTATGGCTTGGTCGGCTTCTTTGCGCATCAATGCTGCACGCGGCATTATCCCGGCCTCGAAGCGGGTTCCGTCCATCGGCATCCGCATCATGGGGTGCGGCACGCGACTACCCGCCGTAGTTCAGCGGTGATTGAGCCCGCGGAGCAAGTGCAGCCTCAATCATTACATAGGGTCAAGTGTCGCGTCATAGCGACGCTGGCAGTCCTGGATTGCTTCGATATTCTCGACGGTCCAGTCGAACAGGATCGCGAACGGCCCTTGCAGCGATTGCCCAAGCGGCGTCAGCGCATATTCGACGCCGAGCACGCGCCCATCCAGCACCCTGCGTCTCACCATGCCGTTGCGCTCAAGCTTTCGCAGCGTCTGGGTCAGCACGCGCTGGGTAACGCCATCGAGGCGGCGCTTGATCGCGTTGAAACGACGGGGCTCGCTGAGCACCGCCAGCACCATCATCGACCACTTGTCCGCGATCTGGTCGAGAATCACGCGACTCGGGCAGTCGGCACGGTAGATCGGGTCATTTTCACTGATCGGATCATCCATCGGTATCCTCCGGCATCCCTGGGATGTTTAAGGTGCGTAATTGACGCTAGGTATCCAATGAATACTTTTGAGTCAATGGCGCAGAACACCCGTGCCAGAGTTTCCCGAAGAACAGAGATTTTACGGATGACAGACACAGATTTCGGCAAGATTCGAATTTCCCGGGCAGACGGCGTTGCGACGATCAAGATCGACAATCCGCTGGTAAACGTCCTTGATGTCCCCCTGATGAGCGAGATACGCCGCTTTCTTCTTTCCGTTCGCGATGACCCGGACACGCGCGTACTGGTTTTCCAGAGCGCCGATCCGGAGTTCTTCATTGCCCATGTCGACATGACGTTGATCGATGAGCCGCACGCCTTCGACGAATTTGTCAGCAAGGCTCCGGAAGGCCTCAATCCGTTCCAGGCGTTCGGCGAACTGCTGCGGGAACAACCGCAGGTGACGATCGTCAAGCTTTCCGGGCTCGCGCGCGGCGGTGGCGCGGAATTCGTCGCGGCGGCCGACATGGCGTTTGCTGCGGAGGGGCGGGCAGGGCTTGCCCAATGCGAGGCGCTGATGGGCATCACGCCCGGCGGCGGCGCCACCCAGTATCTGTCCGGCCGGATGACGCGCGGACGGGCGCTGGAGGTGATCTTGGGTGCCGATCTTATCGACGCGACGACGGCGGAGCGATACGGATGGATCAACCGGGCGCTGCCAGCCTCCGAGCTCGACCGTTTCGTCGAGCGGTTGGCGCGCAACATCGCCGCCTTGCCCGAAGGGGTCATCGCCGCGGCCAAGAAAGCGTTGCCTCCCGAAGACCTGCGGGATGGTTTTAAGCGCGAGCATGAGGCTTGGGCAGGATTATTCGAACTCCCTGCTGCCGAAAAGCTCATCCGCGGCGGACTGAGCGCAGGGGCGCAGACCAGGGATGGTGAGAGAAATCTGGAAAGCTTGCTCCGTGCATTGAAGGTGTGAGGGCTGACCTACGAGAGAACAGCGAAACCGCTGCAGCGAGGTATTGCGTGGCGGTTTCGGTCTCTGGAGCGCGCGCATGCGTTACTGGAAGCGCCGGCGCCAAATCATGACCTCGTGCGCACCACTCGCCGCGGAAAGAGAACCTCTCCGGAAGATGTCTTCATTCCACTGACGGCGAGTGGAACATCATACCGCGCCGGGCACGATATTCCGAGTTTCGTATGCAGCCTGGAAGCTGTCTCAGGTAGGAACGGGAGCAAACAGCGAGCGACGATGGCGAGGCCGTAGACCTGTTCTGCCAGAGTAGCCCCAAGGCGGTCGGAAATTACTGATCGTTCCGCTCTGCCGAGTTCACCGGTCAAGACCTTGGCATCTGACCACGGTGCTTTGCGGGTAAACTCCCTGTTCGCGGACCCTAGATAGGAGAAAATCTCATTCAGGCCGAGATGAAGTTCGTAGTTGTCAAAGGAGTTCAGGACTTTTTCGGGAAGGCTGGCTGCTTCGCGAACAAGAGCGCTGTCAGGAACCGCTGGCGTCATGCCGGAAAAGGATGATGCCAGCAACGTGAGAACCCGATTGAGAAGATTTCCAAGCTGTCCGCCAAGCTCTCCCGACCATGCGGCCTCGAGCCGTTCTTCGGAGAAATCTCCATCATCGGCGGAACGGATGTGGCGTAACAGGTAATAGCGCAATGCGTCCGGGGTCTTATAGCCGTGCACAAGGCCATCGGCGTCGACGCCGTTGCCTGCAGATTTTCCGATTTTTCGCCCGTCTACAGTCAGGTAGCCGTGAACGAAGATCGATGACGGGAGCGGCACTCCGGCAGACAGGAGTATCGCGGGCCAGTAAATCGCATGAAACTTTGAAATTCCCTTGCCGACAAAGTGGGTGCGCTCGCCTTGCCGTGCCCAGTATCGCCGGAACATGGTTTCGTCGGAGCCGTAACCAAGCCCTGTGATATAGTTCGCCAGAGCATCGAACCACACATAAATAACTTCGTCGCTGCCGGGCACCGGCACGCCCCAGCCGCGTGCCCTTTCAGCACTACGCGACACACTGATGTCCTGAAGTCCGTGCCGGAGCAGGGCAAGTATCTCATTTCGCCGGTGAACCGGAACGACCTTAAGTTCTTCTGTCTCGATCAGACGTCGAATGCGTTCACCATATCGGGATAGGCGGAAGAACCAGTTTTCCTCCTTCACGATCTCGAGCGGGACACCGTGCTCCGGGCATCTTCCGTCGTCCAGATCCGTAAGCTCGTAGAACTGCTCGCAGCCGACGCAATAGAAGCCTTCATAGCTCTTTCGATAGAGGTCATCATTTTCGGCGCACGCTTTCCACAGCGAATGCACGCAGGCTATGTGCCTTGGATCTGAGGATGTGCGAACGAATGCATCGTTTGAAATGTGGAGGTTCCTGCCGAGCTGTTCGAAGCGGTCGGCATTCTCTCCCACGAAGTCGGCCACCGGACGTCCAGCTGTTTCCGCGGCGCGAACGTTTTTCAGACTGTTGTCATCCGTACCGCACTGAAATCTGACGTCTTTGCCGAGAAGTCGGGCATGGCGGGCATAAGCATCGGCCTGCACGAGTTCGAGCGCAAAACCAACATGCGGCGCGGCATTAACATATGGAATCGAGGTGGTGATGTAAGTCGTCGTGCTGTCCATCGGGATATCCTTGGGAAGGTTCAATGTCCCTCAAGGCGGATCGACCAATGAAAAAACCGCCTCAAGGGCGGTCTAAAGTGCATTACAAGCGCACAAATCCGCCACGCTAGGAGCGCGGCATCATCATCGTGGCGTTGGCGAGGCTTCTGTTCATGTTGTCAGTGCTATCATCCGGTCGCGCGTGAAACAAGCCCGCATTGAGGGGCGCCTCCAAATCATGTCGCTGTTGGTTCGTACGCAACAGATCGCCGTTTCGATCCATCGAAGTAAGCTTTGGATCGTCAGGGAACGAATGCCTGGAGACATTCGGTGACGAAACGGGCCATTTCCTCCGCGAGTTCCTTATCTTCCGGAGACCCTGAAAAGCCTCCATGCGGCATTGCCTCGAACACATGCAGTTCAACCGGAGCTCCCACGCGTCGCAGCTTGCGATGCAATCTCACCGCATTGGAGAGGAAAAGGTCACGCGTTCCGCTCTGCAGGAATATCGGCGGAAACTCGGCCGACATCTCTCCGAAAAGCGGGGATAGATATGGATGCGATAGGTCCGCGCCATCCGCATAAAGCAGATTGTTCGGCATAAGGGAATTGGGTAGCACGACATCGATGGTCCGGTTGGTTTGGAAACTGTCGCCCGATTCCGTCAGATCCAATTCCGGAGACAACAATACGACGCCTGCCGGAAACTGCAGCCCTTCGTCGCGTGCGCGCAGTATGGTGGAGAGGGCAAGATTGCCACCGGCCGAGCGACCGCCAAGCACGACGCGATCGGCCCCATAGTGATCGATCACGTGCCGATACACCTCGATGCAGTCGTCGAGCGCTGCCGGATAGGGATGATCCGGTGGCATCCGGTAGTCGATACCGTAACAGGTCATCCCGAGCCGGTTTGCCTGCAGCCGTGTGCCCTCACGACAGGCATCGCCACCTCCGAATACGAGCGCGCCGCCATGCAGGTCGATGAAAACGCAATCTCGGAGCCGTGGACTTTCTGGTAACGCGACATGCACAGTTGCCGTGCCCAGGCGCCGCGTCTCGATCCCGATGCTTGTCTCATTCGCTGTTGCATTGAGAGCAGCGGCGTAATGGAGCTCGGCTGCGTCCTGCAACTGACGCCAAGCTGCCCGGTCGTTTGGCGCCGGTAACGGGTAAAGCGCGTTGAATGGTGTGCCATCATCCTGGACCGCAGCGCGCAGCATGGCCTGCGCTTCGGGACTGATGGACGCTGGAACAGGAATGATCCGTTCGCCAACGCGCACTCCTTCCACGGGGACGAGGTCCTGTTTGTTCCTCATACGGGCCCTCCGGTTCACAAGTGGTCTGGCGTGCAACTGCCCGACCCAACGTAGACGGCCCGCGCCGACGGACGCAACGGTAGGTCGTCAGGATCGGTCGTCCACATCATGGCGAGTCCGATGGTGAGGGTTCTGGCTGCTGCCAATGTGGATATGTCACATAGGCGGTCACTGCACCCGTCTCATGAGAACGGATAGTTACCTTGTCGCCTTTTTGCATTGCAATGATTTCGCCGGGCCCCGCTGTCAGCAACCCATGCGCGTCGCTGACAGTTATGCTTCCTTCCAAGACAATCATCGTGTCGTGGACGGCCATGATTTCCTCGATAATCTGGTCTGGGCCGTAGCGCCCGAACCCAATGGTGACTGGCCCGCCGTGGCGCTGGTCGAGCAGGTTGCCCGTGAAGATGTCACCTTCCTGCCCCGGCGAACGTTCAAACACCGCGTCGGCAATGGTGAATTTGTAAACGGGCACGGACTGTTTCCTGAAGATTGGAACCGAGCGAGAGACCACCGCGCGGCTTTTGGATGACGCGGTGGTCCTGATTGATAGACGCTGCTATTTGGCGATGAAAGCCAGGATATCCTCGTTCAGAACATCCGCGTTGACCGTTAACATGCCATGCGAGTAACCGGGATAAGTCTTCAACACGCCATTCTTGAGCAGCTGGACCGCTTTCGAAGCCGACGCGGCGATCGGAACGACCTGGTCGTCCTCGCCGTGCAGCACCAGCGTCGGTACGGTGATGGCCTTCAGGTCCTCTGTCTGGTCGGTTTCCGAAAACGCCTTGATGCCGTCGTAATGTGCCTTGGCGCTTCCCATCATGCCCTGCCGCCACCAGTTCTGGATCACGCCTTCATGGACCGTCGAACCCTCGCGATTGAACCCATAGAACGGACCGGCGGGAACGTCTCGGAAGAATTGGGCGCGGTTTCCGGCCAGTGCCGACCGGAAGCTGTCAAAGACCTCGATCGGTGTGCCCTCGGGGTTGCTGTCGGTCTTCAGCATCAGCGGGGGAATGGCGGCGACCAGAACGGCCTTGGCCACACGGCCGGCCGGTTCGCCGTGCCGCGCCACATATCGCGCGACTTCGCCGCCGCCGGTGGAATGGCCAACGTGAACCGCGTTCCGCAGGTCCAGGGCCTGGGCTACGGTAAAAGCGTCGGCTGCGTAATGGTCGATGTCATGACCTTCGGCAACCTGCTCCGAACGGCCGTGCCCGCGCCGGTCATGTGCGATCACGCGAAATCCCTTCGACAGGAAGAAAAGCATCTGCGCGTCCCAGTCGTCGGACGAAAGAGGCCAGCCGTGGTGAAACATAATTGGCTGTGCATCCTTGGGACCCCAGTCCTTGTAGAAAATCCGTACACCGTCGTCAGTGGTTACAAAGCTCATGGTCAGCGCTCCTTCTGATAGCTTGATTGTGATAGATTCGCTGGCGCGCACGATGCCCGGCGAAAATGTGAAACTTGCAGCAAGGGTGGCTGCCGAGACGAGAGCATCGCGGCGACTAAGCGGCAAGTTCGGACTTAAGATACGAGACATTGATGTGTTCTCCTGGCTTGATCAAATGCGGGCGGCTTTGGCAGAACAACTCTTGCCTTATTCCTGTTGCTGCGTTGGTGAGAACGACCGGGACGTACGGCGAGAGAGACCGGTGTTCCTCCTGCGGGAATTCGGGTTTGCAGGCCTGCTGGAGGACCTGCTTCCAAGCGGCGTCGGCACATTTGATGGCAGTTCGAGAGGCGGCTCGATAGGCCACGTTCGTGCAAAGCTGTGTCGCTGAAAGCGGAACGCCAAACGGATTTGGCTCTCTCGTCAATTCAGCGGGGCCGCCAGGCAGAATTCATCGTCGCAGATCAGATACGGGCGCGGCGCTCAATATCTGTGTATGTTCTCGGCTGGATCGAGCCAGATTTTCGTAGCTCAATCCACAATCTATACGCGACAAAAGTAAGGCGAACGTATCCACGATATATGCTCGACGTCGCGTCGGGTGGTGCTCAGATCGTCAACTTATTCTTCTCCGTGAACGTTCTTCCAAGGTTGACCTGATACGAGATAGTGAGTTGCGGTGCGCGCGCTTGAACATCAATTATGTACGGGATTGCACGCAAAACTTGCATCCGCCACTGCGGAAAAGGGAACGGATTGTATAGGACTTTCGAGCCGTCGGCGGGTTATCCCGGCGGCTAGCGTTTACCCTCCGGCGCCTTGTTCGGCCTCGGGCAAACAATATGATATCACCTCTCCGGCACACTCGGCCTGGGTCACTTGGCCGGAAGCAGTTTACAAACTCGGTATCGTGAACAACGGAAACGGAAAGAGAAGCAATGCCTCCGAGAACGCGAGCCAAAATGGTTGAAGAGACTCGTGCAAAGCTCTTGACTGCAGCTCGGGTGGCTTTCGCCAAATACGGTTATGCTGCCGCCTCGATGGACGACATGACTGCAGACGCTGGGCTGACCCGCGGTGCGCTTTACCACAACTTCGGCGACAAGCGTGGACTGTTCGCCGCAGTGGTGGACGAGATCGATAGCGCGATGGCAGAAAGCGCAATGGAAGCCGGGAATGCGGCTGGAGGAGGATGGTCAGGACTGGTTGCCGAAGGGGCAGCCTATATCGAGATGGCGCTTCAACCTGACGTGCAGCGCATTGTCTTGTTGGACGGCCCTTCCGTTCTCGGGGATCCATCTCAGTGGCCAAGCCAAGGGCGATGCCTCCAGGCGACAATATCGACGCTGCGGGATTTGGCGCATGACGGCCAAGTCAGGTCGGTCGATATCGAGGCCCTCGCACGCCTGCTCAACGGCGCTGCCCTCACCGGGGCCATTTGGGTCGCGGCCAGTTCGGATCCACACATCACGCTTCCAAAGGCTATCGCGGCATTCGAATGCCTTGCTTCTGGCTGCCTGACCAACCGGTAGAGCCAGTTCCAGGTTAATGGGATCGATAAGCGTGTCACCGTGATGAGCTAATCCCTTCGCGCTGCCTCCGCAACTTTGGCGACCATTGACATACGCGACGTATGCTACCATTTGACATACGTCGCGTATGTTGTCGCGGCTATCCAATTTCCAATCTAGAGGAACGAGCCATGGCTAAGGCTGAAGTTTTCGTTACACCCGGGTACGGACCTAAACTGCGTGATCTCCTTCACTATTCACAAGCGCTGAAGATTGGTGATCGTGTTGAGATCTCCGGGCAAGGCGGCTGGAACGACGATTTGGAGATCCCTGATACAATCGAGGCAGAGATCGAGCAGGCGTTTCAGAATGTCGAGCGCACGTTGGCTACAGCCGGCGCGAGCTGGAAGGACGTGGTTCACGTCAATTCCTATCACGTGGGCGGCTTTCCGCCGGTCGTGAACGAGATTATCAGCCGTCTCTATCGTGAGTATATGCCAGATCGACCACCAATCTGGACTCAGACTGGTGTCGAGGCGTTGGGACTTCCAACAATGCGTATCGAAATTCGCGTGACGGCAATCCTCGGCTGATATCTCGTCTCGGATGCGCCGGTCTTTTCTGGATCTGCTTCACGGTGGTAAGCGTATCTATCCAGGATGCCGCGATGGACGGTGGGAAAGCCTGCTGTCCGTCGCATAGCTTATCGCGCTTGATAGATCAAATACCTGAGAAGAGATCCCGGATGCCGTTCGCCGCCGCTGGATTGCGCGTCAGCCTAAATACCGCCCCCTGTCTTGCCAAGCGCGCGACGAAGCCATCGATTTTTTTCTTCCCCAGCAGAAAGCGACTGAGTTCACCGCTGCAGATCAGCCACCGGCGCGCTGCCGAACATGCTCTTGTACTCGCGGCTGAACTGCGACGGGCTTTTATAACCCACCTCATACGCCACGCGCGACACATTGGTGCTCCCGCCGGCAAGGAGCTTTCGCGCCTCCAGCAAACGGATATGGCGTTGAAACGCGAGTGGACTGAACCCGGTGACTTCCTTGAAATGTCTGTGAAAGCTCGTGACGCTCATGTGGGAAAAGGCCGCCAGCTCAGGAATATTGACAGGTTCGCTATGATGGGACGCGAGCCAATCGGCCGCCGCTTTGAGCTGCCGAAAACGGGCGTTTCTCTGGTTGACCTGTCGGAGCGTGTCGCCCATCGAGCTTTGAAGCAGGCGGTAATAAAGCTCGAACTCGTAATGTGGCGCCAATGCGCCGATATCGTCAGGCGCTTTCAGTAGCCAGACGAGGCGAGCAAATGCGTCACCGACGGGTCCGTCCACGCTGCCGGCGGCAACCGCGCATGTCCAGCGGCCTTCACGCCTGGGGATATCGAGCATGGCGCGCGTCAAGATATCGGCATCAAGACGAAGGCTGATGCCGACATAAGGGAAATGGGGCTTGGCGCCGGTCAATTGGTGGCTGTAGGGCAGTCCAAAGGACGATACCGCGCAAGCGCCTGTTACCAGTTCGAACCGATTGGCGCCCATGATCAAGACTTTGGTTCCGCGCAACACCGCATAGAACATGGGTTCGAACACGGCTGGAGTGGGTGACGTGGCCCTTGTGCTTGTCCAAATCGTCAAGCGCGGAATGGAGGTGGGAACGCCGACAGTACCCGCGTGTGCAGAAACAAACGGAGCAACGGCGTTCAGCAGAAGTGTCGATGGCTTCGCGGGGTCGAACATGAGTACAGCATGTAGTGATCTGGCAGGATCAGGCAAGTGTCTGGGACGATCGGGAAAGTTGTCTGTGTCGCAACGGCCTATCTTGAAGCTCAAAGAGGAGCCTGCAGGAGAAACCGGTACCGAGAAATGGGCCTCGAACCGGCACCAAGGCAACAGGACTGGAAAAGGATATGATCATGCAGGAACTGGCTGGAAAGAATGCGCTCGTGACCGGTGGGTCGCGCGGCATCGGCGAGGCGATTGCGATTGCGCTGTCCGAGAAGGGTGCAAACGTCGCGATAACGTACGAGCGATCCGTAGAGAGCGCGGAGCGACTTGTCCGGACTATCGAAGGGAATGGCGGCAAGGCAATCGCGATACAGGCCGACAGCGCGGATCCTTCGGCCATCCAACGGTCAGTGGACGAAACCGTCCGTGCGCTGGGCGGTCTCGACATTCTCGTTAACAATGCGGCGATCGCGCGATATAACACGATTGCGGATTTCACGGTCGAAGATATCGACGCACTGCTTGCCGTTAACGTACGCGGGCCGGTTCTGGCTGCAAAGGCCGCAATTCCCTACTTCAAGAAAGGTGGGCGCATCATTACCATCGGATCGGCGGGCGCAGATCGCATCGCAGGAATACCTGGCACGGTCTATTACATGACCAAAGGCGCGCTCCAGGCATTTAACCGCGGCCTTGCGCGCGAATTAGGCCCCCGAGACATAACGGTCAATCTCGTGCAGCCGGGATCGACAAACACGGACTCGAATCCGGAGACGGGCGAGTTTGCCGACTACCAGCGCAGTCTCAGCGCACTCGGTCGCTTCAATCAGCCGCAGGATGTTGCGGCTGCAGTTGCTTTCCTGGCGACACCGGCCGCCCGGCAGATTACCGGCACCATCCTTACTGTGGACGGCGGCGCTCTCGCGTAGTCCTTGGTGACGGCTGTGGTTGCTCGACTGCAATCAGGCGACCATCGTTTCGCCCATAGCGGACCAGCCGTATAAGTCGCGTTCCTCTTTTCGCGACAGAGTTTTGCCGATGCAGCGACTATTCGAGCCAGCGCCGCAACGATACCAAACTCGGTGAGAAGCGGGTCGACCAAGCAAGGCTGTTGTCGGCCGTTCCAACACAAGAGACTGGGGATGCGCGTGCATGGCTGAAGCGAGCTTGGGGCAAACGATTGGACCGGCGATTGTCCTGATGGGGGCGGCCGTGGTCGCGGTGCCCCTGTTTCGGCGGCTAGGCCTGGGCTCGGTTCTCGGGTATTTCGCGGCCGGTGTGCTGGTGGGGCCATCCGTGATCGGTTTTTTTACTGACGCCCCGTCCATCCTGCATTTTTCCGAACTCGGCGTGGTGATGTTCCTGTTCGTCATCGGGCTGGAACTGCGACCGTACAAGCTATGGGCCATGCGCGGCCAGATCTTCGGGCTCGGCCTCGTGCAGGTTGCGGCGGCGACTGCTGTCCTGTCCTTGGCGGGCACGCTGATCTTCGGCCTGCCTGCTACGGTCGCCTTCGTCGCAGGCGCGGGCTTCGTGCTCTCCTCAACGGCCGTAATCATGTCGGTGCTGCAGGATCGCGGGGAGATTTCCAGCCCGGAGGGGCAGAAATCCGTGTCCATCCTTCTCTTCGAAGACCTGATGATCGTGCCGCTTCTGGCGATCGTCTCCTTCCTGTCACCACTGTCGCAGGGTCACTCGGGTGGCTGGACGTTCTGATGGCGCTCGGCGCGCTGCTCGTTCTTCTCGGGGTATCGAAATGGGGGCTGAACCCGTTTTTCGCCCTCCTGGCGCGGGCAAGGACCCGCGAGGTGATGACGGCGGGTGCGCTGCTGGTGGTGCTGGGAGCGTCACTGCTGATGGCCGGCGCTGGGCTTTCCATGGCCATGGGCGCCTTCCTTGCAGGTGTGATGCTGTCGAGTTCCAGCTACAGGCACCAGATCGAAAGCGATATCGAGCCGTTTCGCGGCCTGCTGATGGGCCTGTTCTTCATGGCCGTCGGTATGTCGCTGGACCTTGCCGTGGTGGCCGCCGAATGGGGGCTTCTGCTGGCCATGCTGGTCGCCTTCATCATAGCGAAGGGCGCAGCCGTGTATGCGGTTGCCCGCCTGTTCGGCGGTTCCAGCCACCAGGCCCTGCATCGTACCTCGATGTTCCTGCAGGGCGGTGAGTTCGCTTTCGTGCTCTATGCCGCCGCAACCGCCGGCGGCGTGATCGATCCACGCGAAAATGCGCTGTTCACGACCGTCATCATTTTCTCCATGGCGCTGACGCCGCTGCTGATGATCGCCGCAGACCGTCTACTGCGCAGCGAGGCGTCGATGGAGGGTGTCGAGGCGGCGTGTGATCTCAGTGGAAGGGTGCTCATCATCGGCTTCGGCCGTTTCGGCCAGATTGCTTCGCAACTGCTTCTGTCGAAGGGCGTCAACCTTTCCGTCATCGACATGAACCCCGACCGTATCCGTGAAGCGGGATGCTTCGGTTTCAAGGTGTTTTTCGGCGACGGCACGCGTCTCGACACGCTGCACCATTCCGGCGCCGGTTCGGCCGAGGCCTTGCTGATCTGCATCGACGATCCGAAGGCCGCCCTGCAGATCGTGGAACTGGCACAACATGAATTCCCGCAGGCCAAGATTCTGGTGCGCAGCTATGATCGCGGCCATGCCGTGGACCTGATCCGCGCCGGCGTCGACTACCAGATCCGCGAAACGGTCGAATCCGCCTACAGGATGGGGGTGGAAGGCCTGCGCGCCCTGGGTTATGCCGAGCTTGACGTGGCGGAGGCGGCAGAGGACGTTCGTCGGCGGGACCATGAGCGGCTGTCCGAACAGGTGCAGGGAGACGCCATGTCCGGCATGGATCACCTGCATCTCGGACCCGTTCCCGAGCCGCTGAGCGGTGTGGCAGCGAAGTAGCGGAAGCCGTACGATGAAGACATCGAGGATTGCGATAGCAGGTTTCGGCGGCGTGGGGCGGGCAACGGCAAGCCTGCTTTTGTCACGGCGGGAGCGTTATCGCGAAGTTTATGGCGCGGATATGCGGCTCGTGGCCGTCTGCGGATCCCGGTCCGGTGTAAAAAGCGCGGCCGGACTGGAAGAAGAGCAACTCTCCAAGCTCGAAGACGGGCTCTCGGGCCCGGCCTTCATCGAGGAGAGTGGGGCCGATATTCTGATCGAGGCAGGGCCGAGCGATTTCCGCACCGGGGGGCCGGGGCTTGCCTATCTTCGTTCGTCGCTCTCGGCCGGGCGTGACACGATCGTCATATCGAAGGGCGCGCTGGTTCATAGCGGGCGGGAACTGCGGGAACTTGCCCGAGGTTCCGGCGCCCTGTTGAAACTCAGCGGTGCCGCTTCCGCTGCCCTGCCGACGATCGATCTGGTCGAGCATAGTCTCAAAGGCTGCGAGGTGCTCGAAGTCGAGGGCATTCTGAATGCCACTACCAATTACCTGCTCGATGCCATGACGACACGTGGAATCGGCTTCGATGAGGCATTGCGGGAGGCACAGCTCGGCGGTTTCGCCGAGGCTGATCCACGCAATGACACGGAAGGCTGGGATACGGCTTGCAAGCTGCTGATCCTCGCCAATTTCGGGCTTGGAGCTGACCTTACGATGAACGATCTGACCGTCGAGGGGATCCAGTCCGTCTCCGCTGAACGGATCGAGACCTGGCGCGGGCAGGGGCTTGTTCCGAAACTCGTCGGCCGCATTTCGTGCGGGAATGGCGCAATCCGCGCCGAGGTCGGCATCAGGACATATCCACTTGCCGATCCCTTCGCCAACATTCGCGGCAAGGACAAGGCGATCCGCATTGTGACTGATGCGATGGGCGAGACGTTCGCGATCGGGTCCGGAAAAGAGCCGCTTGCGACGGCCGCCGCAGCGTTGAAGGATCTGGAACATATTCTGGCGGTAAGGATGGCCTGAAATCGGTCTATACAGCCATCGCGACCACTCAAGGCAAGAGGTCCCTCACGGGAAAGGAACAGCGCATGAAAGCTGCAGTCTATGACAACCCCGGTCCGCCGACAGTCTTGAGGTATGCTGATGTGCCCGATCCCGTCTGTGGGCCGCAGGACGTGCTGATTGCCGTCGAGGCGATTTCGATTGAGGGCGGCGACTTGATCAACCGGCGCTCGACACCGCAGCGATCCCCCTGGATCGTCGGTTATGCCGCTGCTGGCACGATTGTCGCGGTCGGCGAAAATGTCACGGACCGGACGGTCGGCCAAAGGGTGACGGCCTTTGACATGCAGGGATCGCATGCCGAACTATGGTCCGTGCCCGCCTCTCGCACATGGTTGATCCCAAACGACGTCGACATGGCGCAGGCCGCGGCGCTGCCGATCTCCTTCGGGACGGCCCGCCACTGTGTCATCACCAGGGGCAGGCTAAACGAAGGCGAGACAGTGCTGATCCAGGCCGCCGCTGGTGGCGTTGGTCTGGCGGCCATTCAGCTGGCGCGTCAAGCGGGGGCGACGGTCATTGCGGTCGCCGGTGGTCGCGAACGACAAGCGCGTTTGACCGCACTTGGCGCCGCGCATGTCATCGATCGATTTGAGCAGGATGTCGTCGGGGAAGCCCGTCGCTTGACCGATGACAGGGGAGTTGATCTCGTGATCGACCCCGTTGGATCGACCTTGCAAGCCTCTCTTTCCGCGCTTGCCGTCGAGGGACGTCTCGTCTTCGTCGGAAACGCCGGCGGTGGTGGTCTCGACGTCGATCTCTGGTCGCCCATGCAGAACAATCAAACGCTTCACGGCGTTTTCATGGGGTCACTGTTCGAACGGCCTGCCGTGCATCGGACGGTTGACGAACTTCTGGAGGCCACTGCGAAAAGGCGGCTGGATGTGGTCATCGATCAGGTCTTTCCGCTTCGAGAGGCAGCAAAAGCTCATGAATATGCCGAAACGGCAAAGCCGTTAGGCCGCGTTGTGATGACACCCTGACGCGGAGGCGGCGGCAATTGACCGCTGACGGCCTTCCACTCAAAGCATCTCTTAGTCAGATGGCTGGCCATCGTATCGGCCCGAAACAATTCCGATCGGCCGCGTGATGCCGTTAGTCGGGTTTGTCGCTTCCCTGCCCGCGGCCATCGAAACACTCGATCAGCATTTCGGTCAGAACGCGGACCTTTCTCGAAGGGTGCTGTCCCGGCGGCCGCACGACGAAGATCCCGGCCGGCGGCGGCGGATGATTTTTCATGACCGTCACCAATGCCCCGGAATCCAGATAGGCCCGGGTGAGGCCGTCGGGGAGCGCGGCGATACCCAATCCGGCCACGGCAGCGGCGACGAGAGCAGCCCCGTTGTCAGCCTTGAATCGGCCCTGCGGGCGAACGGTGACGATCTTTTCGCCATCCATCACCTGCCACGTTTCCATTCCCTGCATCAGCGCCTGATGCGTGACGAGCTCCTCCGGTGTTTCCGGGGAGCCATGGACTTTGATATAAGCCGGGCTCGCGACGTAGTTTCCGTATAGCGGACCAACGCGTCTCGCGATCAGGTTGGAATCCTGAAGTGTGCCGACCCGGATCGCGCAATCAAACCCTTCCGCAATCAGGTCCACGAAACGGTCGCTATAGCTGGTCTGGATCTGTAGTTGCGGATGGCGCAATGCCATGTCCGCGAGAACAGATGCGAAGTGGGTGGGGCCGAAGGAAAGGGGTGCGGCAATTCTCAGTCGACCGGTCAGCTCCCCGGCGGGCAGGATCGTGTCTCTGGCGACATCGATCTCGGCGCTGACCCTGGCGGCATAATCCCGGAAAGTGGCGCCCGCTTCCGTCAGGGAAGCCCCACGTGTCGACCTTGCAAGCAACTGGACGCCAAGCTCGGCCTCAAGCCTTACGAGCCGTCGGCTCACCATCGACTTGGAGACGCCCAGCCGAAGCGCAGCAGATGTCACTCCGCCCGCATCCGCAACCTCGACAAACGTCCGCAGATCTTCGATGTCCATGCTGCGTTCCTCGTTCCGCGACACTGTTCGGCACAAACGATGACTACCGCATCGAAATCGGGAATGACAAGGTTCTTTCGCAGACGGCGCCTCGGAGGGCGTTCGCCCCTCCAGCAGTGTGTCTCAATCAACCGCCAACATAGGATACAAGTATGACCTTCCGTAACGGCCTTGACTCACTTCTTCGTCCCGAAGACTCCGTTCTCGTCCTGATTGATCATCAGCCCTATCAGCTCGCAAACCTGAACAGTCACGATCCGCAAGCTGTGGTCAACAGCACGACCGCGTTGGCGAAGCTGGCAAAAGCCTTCGACGTTCCGACCATTCTTACCAGCGTGATCGCGGATCGAGGCGGACTTCTCTTCAAGCAGATCACCGATGTATTTCCGGACCAGAAGGTCATCGATCGTACCTGGGTAAACACCTGGCAGGATGAAAATGTTGTGAACGTCGTCAAGGCGACCGGCCGCAAGCAACTGATTATTGCTGGCCTGTGGACCGAGGTTTGTGTCGCAATGCCCGTCATCCAGGCAGCCGGCGAAGGCTGGGACGTGACCGTAATCACCGATGCGTCGGGCGGAATTTCGAAGGAGTCTCACGAAGTTGCGGTCCAGCGTATGATCGCGGCTGGCGCGAACCCGATGACCGTGATGGCGCTCGCTGGCGAATGGCAGCGCGATTGGGCGCGCACCGGGCATGTCGAGCAACTGACCGAGATTCTCATCCAGCACTTTGCTGGCAGCGGCATCGCATATCTGTGGGAACAGCAGCTTCTCAACACGCCCGTACAGGCGGCCAGCAAGGCCGGTCTGTAAAAGTCGGCCGGGATGGCGGAATCTCGAATTGACGTCGCCGCGAAGGCCCTCCAGTCGAGCCTCGCCATCCCCACTCAAGCATGTTCGCACAGACGCCGAAAGTGCCTGCGCCCATCGTGATGCCGGCTATTCGAGGGCGGAGATGAAACTGGCCTCGTAGGTGCGGCGACAGACCTTTGAAATTTGGAAGGACCAAGCATGGAAATCGGTATCGACAGTTTTGCAGCCATCCTTCCTGATCCGAAAACGGGCAGGCTCCCGTCGCCGACGGATCGCATGGCCGAACTCATCGAGGAGGTCGTCGTCGCAGATCGCGTCGGCCTCGATATCTTCGGTATCGGCGAGCATCATCGGAGTGAGTTTCTCGATTCCGCTCCGACTATCATTCTGGCCGCGGCCGCGGCCCGCACGACCCGGATCCGGTTGACGAGTGCTGTAACTGTTCTGAGCGCAGCCGATCCGGTTCGAGTATTCCAGGAGTTTGCGACCCTCGACCTGATTTCCAAAGGTCGGGCCGAACTTGTGGTCGGCCGGGGATCCTTCATCGAGGCCTATCCGCTATTCGGCCTGGATACGCGCCACTATGACGAGCTCTTCGCCGAAAAGCTCGACCTGTTTCTCAAGCTCGGGGAAGCGACCGATATCACTTGGGAAGGCCGCTTCCGGCCGCAGCTCAAAGGCCAAGGCGTCTTTCCGCGTCCACATCAATCGCGGCTCCCCGTATGGATCGGCGCCGGCGGTTCGCCAGAATCCTTCGCGCGCGCCGGTGCACTCGGCCTTCCCTTGATGGTGGCGATCATCGGCGGCAGCTTCGAGCGCTTCCGACCACTTGTCGATCTATATCGCGAAACCGGCCAACGCGCCGGGCATGATCCCGAAAAGCTCAGGGTGGGCGTCCACGCCATGGGCTTTGTCGGCGAGAGCGATTTGGCTGCGAAGGATGCCTTTTTTCCCGGGTGGGCCCATCTGACGACGAAGATAGGTCGTGAGCGCGGCTGGTCGCCGCCCACGCGCCAGCAGTTCGAGATCATGGCGGGTCCTGACGGCGCATTCCTTGTCGGCGATCCGAAAACCGTCGCCGCCAAGATGTTGCGGGCAAGCGAGACGCTTGGCGGGCTCTCGCGCATCACCTTTCAAATGAGTACCGCGTCGCTCGAGACGGAAGCGATGAAGCAGTCGATCGAACTCTTGGGCACCGAGGTCGCGCCGATCATCAGGGCGAGGCGATAGGACGGGTATCGACCGTGTCGCAAGGAGGCATGCCACATGGACATCGAAGATCTTCGGATATTCGTGGAGGTCGCCGACGCAGGGGGGATTACCTCGGCTGCGCGCCGATTGGGGGTCTCCAAGTCTATGGTCAGCCGCGGCCTAACCAGGATCGAGGGTGCGCTCGGGACCCAGCTTCTTGCACGAACGACGCGGGGCGCTGGCCTGACGGAGGCCGGAGTGCTGTTTCGGGACTATGCGGCAAGGGTTTGCGCCGAGATCGACATTGCGCGCGAGGCGATCCTGCCGGAAGGTGACTTGCGTGGACGGTTCCGGGTGGCCGTTCCGCTCACATCGGGTCCGGTCCATTTCGCCCCTGTTCTCGCAAAGATGGCGCGCCACCACCCGCTGCTTCAGATACAAGCCGATTACAGCGACCGGTTCGCCGACTTGATCGTCGACGGGTTCGATTGTGCGATCCGTGTCGGCGCTCTTCGTGATTCGAACCTGATGGCAAAACGCGTCGGCCAGATCTACGGCAAGCTGGTGGCGAGCCCGGATTATATCAGATTGCATGGCTCGCCGGAGACGCCGGAAGACATCGCATCACACCAGGCTTTGATCGGTGCGGAGACCTGGAGATTCATGGATGGCGAGAGGATCATCACTGTACAGCCGCAGGGCCGCTTCAGGACGGACAACGGTATGGCGCTTGCGAGCGCCGCCGCTGAAGGGCTTGGCATCGCCTGGCTCCCTGATTGTGTCACCCGTGAATATCTTGCCTCCGGAGCGCTTGTTCCGATCATGACCCGCTATCCACTACCGGTCGGCGGGGTCTATGTCGTGCGGCCTCCCAGCCCGCATCCATCCCGAAAGGTGCGGGTCCTGTCGGAGTTGCTGATCGAATCCTTTGAGAAAGACGCCCATCTTTGGGTGTCGAGATGTGATGCCGCGACAGCGTGTTCCGCTTTCCGCGACACAGCGTAGCGTTCCCTGCAGCTAGTCGCGGGTCCTGTCGCTTTCTAGTTTCCGTGGCAGCTTTGGCCGATCGGGTCGCAGGACGAAGCGGTAGCCCGGCGTGGCAATCTTGCAGACTGAAGAGGAGAAGATGCATGAGTTGGAACCCCGCAATCGCACCAGCCTGTCCTGATGAGGTCGGCCTGGATGCGATCGACACCCTCATCATTCCACGTTCGCGCGACCTCGGTGGCTTTGAAGTTCGGCGCGCCCTGCCTGCGCCGAAGCGGCAAATGGTGGGACCGTTCATCTTCTTCGATCAGGTCGGACCCGCAGAGCTGCTGACTGGACAGGGCATCGATGTGAGGCCGCACCCGCATATTGGCCTCGGCACCGTCACCTATCTCTATCGTGGCGAATTCCATCACCGCGACAGCACTGGTGCCGACCAGATCATTCGCCCCGGAGCGCTGAACTGGATGGTCGCGGGCCGGGGTGTCTCACATTCCGAGCGTACCACGCCAGAGGGCCGCAGCGGGCCGCAAAGCCTGCTGGGGATACAGACCTGGGTGGCGCTTCCCGACAGCCATGAAGATATGGCGCCGATGTTCGAACATCATGGAACTCAGGCGCTGCCCGTGATCGAGGATCGCGGTGTCACGGTTCGGCTTATCCTGGGAATCGCCTATGGCAAGGTCGCTCCTGCGACGATGTTTTCCGAGACCTTCTATGCCGATGTCACGCTGGAAGCAGGTGCCCGCCTGCCCATGCCGGACGATCACGAGGATCGTGGGATCTATATCGTCGAAGGCTCTATCTCGATCGCCGGCCAGGATTTCGAAGCGCCGCAGATGATGGTGTTTCGTCCCGGTGACAGGATCACGGTGACCGCTGGCGACCAAGGTGCAAGGCTTATGGTGCTTGGCGGCGCGACACTTTCAGGACCACGCTATATCTGGTGGAACTTCGTCGCCTCCTCGAAGGAGCGTATCGAAGAGGCCAAGGCCGAATGGCGTGCCGAGAACTGGGGGAAAGGGCGTTTCGATCTCCCGATTGACGACAGGGACGAGCACATTCCCTTGCCTGATTGAGTTTTGCCGATCGGCTTCAATTAAAAGGCCAATCGTGGATGGGGCGGATCGGCAGATTAAACATAGGATTGATGATGGAGGAAATACGTTGAGCGAAGAGGTTGAACGGGAAGATGGCGCGTCCAAGGGACGCTACCGGATCGTCGTTGATGGGCACGAAGCCGAGATGACATACAGTCGTGCGGGGCAGAAGCTGATCATCATCGACCACACGGATGTTCCGGCTGCGTTGCGTGGCCGGAAAATCGGCGAGCAATTGGTCCGCCGGGCGGTCGAGGATGCCCGGCGCGAAGGCATTACGATCATCCCGCTTTGCCCATTCGCGAAAGCGCAGATCGGACGCCATGCGGAATGGCAGGATGTCTTGAGAAAGTGAAAAATTCTGCTGATGGAACCTGAGCCGGCCATAAGGAATGTTATGCGGAAGAGCACCTACAGGTTTCAGTAGGCAAGGCAGGCCCTTCAAGCTGCCGCCGGAGAGATGAACAATGGCCGAAAACACTCCTGAACTAACTTTGGCAGAGCGCCAGATCGCCGAGGTCATCAGTCGCACCGACAAGGCTCTTGCTGCCGCGGTCTCCTGTGCTCTGGAAGAGGCGACCAGAAGGGCGCTCGAGGAAATGCGAGCAATTGGCCAGGAAGACGCTGCACCGGCATTGCAATATCTTGCGGCAGTCGTTCATCAGAGAATGTATTGTCTCATGTGTGGTGCAGACCCGGATACTTTCGAAGGGGGCAATCCCGAAATTGCCTATCACGTTATCCGCAACGCCCAGAATATCGCCAGGCACTATTGGTCCGCTGACTTCGAGCCTTATCCAGCGAAATAGCGCTGGATTATTCATCGACACCCAGTATCGCGCAGTTGTTGCGTCGGTGGTCCCTTAAATTGCTGATGAGCTTGGCGATAAGAGAAAGCCCATTCGTGATCGCTGATCCGAGAACCTGATTTAACTTCAGGGAAGCGATCTATTTTGCGAAGCCACAGAGTTTGAGAGAACCGGTCTACCTGCAAGCTTGCCGTCACACACAAGGTGATCGTTCGTCTTGCCTGCCGAGGCCTGCCGCACCGTCCTTGACGGCCGCGGTTCCGAAACGTTCGATGAGCATTTCAGTCAGAATCCTCACCTTTCGTGAGGGCTGCTGGCCGGGTGGCCTTACGACGAAGATGCCGGCTGGCGGAATCGGATAGCGGGTCATGATTGGCACCAATGCGCCCGAACGAATATGATCCGCGACAAGCGGTTCCGGCAGGTAGCCGATCCCAATACCATCCAGAGCGGCAGATACGAGCGATATTCCGCTATCAGCGACAAAGCGTCCCTGGGGACGCACCGTAACGATCCTGTCGCCGTCCATGAATTGCCACATCTCGTTGTCCCGCATGACGACTTGATGATTTACGATCTCGTCCGGTGTTACCGGAGCACCGTGAACTTCGATGTATTCAGGACTCGCAACCAGAATGCCGAAGATCGACCCGACACGTCTCGCGACCAGGACAGAATCTTGAAGATGGCCAAGCCGAATGGCGCAGTCGAAACCCTCTCCGACGAGATCGACGAAACGATCGGTATAGGAAGAGAGGATTTGCAGTTGCGGATGTCTGCGCGCCATTTGAGAGAGGATGGGAGCAAAATGTGTCGGGCCAAAAGAAAGCGGTGCAGCGACACGTAACCGGCCGCGAAGATCTCCTGAGGGAAGAGTGGCGTCCCTTGCAACATCAAACTCATTGCAGATTCTTGCCGCGTGCTCGCGAAACGTCGCGCCAGCTTCGGTCAAGGAGGCGCCGCGCGTCGTTCGCGCGAGCAATTGAACGCCCAGAAATTGCTCAAGCCGAGCAAGCCGTCGGCTGACGAGCGATTTGGAAACGCCAAGTCGGCGCGCTGCCTGCGTGACGCCGGAGGCGTCGGCGACTTCCACGAAGGTGCGAAGTTCCTCGATATCCATTGGCGTTTCCTTTTCGGCGACACGGTGTGGCATTTTGATGACCTACCGTAGCTGAAATTGCAATGGCACTCTCCACCCAGACACTGTCACAAGAGGTCTTTTCTTCCGACGAGTCGGCCCTCAGCGACGGCATACGAGGATAGTCATGACCTTTCGCGACGGCTTCGGTTCGCGTCTTCGTCCATCGCATGCATCCGTAAGGCGCCGGCTTCCACTTGGCCGCAGTTGATAAAAATCAGTCGAACGAGGATAAAATGACCAGGAGAATATTCATTGCATTTGTGACGATCTTTTCTTTCTCCGCGGTTCAGGCGCAGACAACGCAGGAACAGACCGGCGCTGACCTGATCGTTTTCAATGCAAGGATCTTTACCGGCAACCGAGCTCAGCCCGAAGCTTCGGCTGTGGCGGTCAAAAAAGGCCGCATTTATTCCGTCGGCTCCGATGTGGACATTCTCGGTCTGAAGAATTCCAAAACCGAGATTGTCGATGCTCGCAGCCGCAGACTGATCCCGGGCATCATCGATGCCCATATCCATGTCCTCAACGATCTGGCCTATAACTACAATGTTCGATGGGATGGGGTCCCGACGCTGCGTGAGGCGTTGACGATGCTGAGCGAGCAGGCCGCACGCACGCCAGAGGGTCAATGGGTCAAGGTCATCGGAGGCTGGTCCCCCTATCAGTTTGAGGAGAACCGTTTTCCGACACTGGACGAATTGCGCGAAGCCGTGCCCGATCGTCCCATGATTGTGCAATATGCCTATAACCAAGCCTTCTTGAACAAGCAGGCGATGGAGACATTTGGAGTGGGCACCGATCGGTTCCCAAAGGTGCCGGACATCGAATTCGAAAAGGACAGCAGCGGCAATCCCACCGGTGTGGTCCACGGATACACATGGTTGTTTCTTGCTTTGGAAGCCATGGTGCCGCAGCCCACGTTCGACGAACAGGTGAGTTCGTTGATTTATAGCATTCACGGTCTGAACCAGTTCGGCGTGACCTCAATCGTCGATAACGGCGGCAGGTGGCCTTATCCGGAGGCTCAGGCGAGGGTAGCGGTGCTTGCGCAAGATAACCGCCTCAATGTGCGCATGCCCTTTGTGGACTTGCAGCTCGGCGACGGTGGGCCGGTAAATATGGTGGATCTGGAAATCGAGGCGATCACGAAAACAGCGCCGATAAGTCCGGGACAGAACCTGCACCCCAACCTGGCACACGGCCATGAATATCGGGGTGCCGGTGAGGTTCTGAGCGGTGAAGTGCACGATCATGAGAACTTCGACCGCCCGGCGGTCATCATCGAGCCTGAGAAGATGCGGCGCTTCGTCGAGCAGGATGTAAGTAAGCTGGTCCAGCGGCGCATCCCGTTCCGCATGCACGTCAGCTACAACGAGAACATCTCGCCCTTTCTCGACGCTCTGGAGAAGGTGAACGAAACGATCCCGCTCGATGGCCTGAAATGGAGTCTCGAGCACGCTGAGACCATCAGCCCGGAAAACATCGCCCGGGTGAAAAAGCTGGGCGGCGGAATTGCCCTGGACGCCAAGATGGCACTGCACGGCGATGGTTTCATCAAGACCTATGGTCGCGAGAAGGCGTTGGAAACACCGCATCTGCGCATGCTCGTCGACAGCGGCATGCCGCTGGCCATGACCACCGATGCCTTCCGGGCAGCGACGTACAATCCATGGGTCGCTTTAAGCTGGATGGTGTCCGGGAAGTCGGTGTCCGGATCCGAAGTTCTCGCCAGTGACAATCGCCTGTCACGCACCGAGGCGCTGAGACTTTTCACCAGCGGGCCAGCCTGGTTCATGAATGCAGAAGCCGAGCTAGGCGTAATCGCCCCCGGAAATCTGGCAGACTTCGCCGTTCTCGACAGGGATTACTTCGCCGTGCCGGAAGATCAGATCAAATCCGTCTCTTCTGTGCTCACCGTCATGGACGGAAAGATAGTCTACGGCGCACAGGACTATAGCGCTCTATCGCCAAAACTACCCGACATCCTTCCGGCTTGGTCACCCGTTAAATACTTCGGCAGCTATCATGGGGAAAAATGAGGCCAGCGGATGGGCTCTCCCCGCCTTCCCTGGAAGCTCACTGGACTGCGGTTTCGCTGCCCGGCTCTAGCGAACCCCCTGCCTGCTTTGACAGTGATCTTCCAATACCCCCCGTCGAAAACAACGCGCGTCAAGGGGGCTGTCGCTACATTGAGGATAACAAGAATGGCTGACTTTGACTTCCCCGAGAAGAACATATCATCGCTCTTCGCGGACGTGCGCGGACATCACGTTGCGATCCGTGTGCCCGACCGGGACACCGCCATTCAATGGTATCGGGATAAGCTCGACTGGCGCGTCGTCCACACGTGGGCTTATGGTGACCAACAGCTCGCCTTTCTCGCGCCGCCAGAAGACGATCGGTTCATGGTCGAACTGCTTGCCGGTGGCGACCCGGGTCCGCACCCGCTGCCGCCATACAAGGGTCTGGCCGATAGCTTGAGATACGCTGGGTACCATCATTTCTGCCTGACCGTTGCCGATATAGAAGCCACGATGGACGAGTTGCGCCGCCGCGCCGTCAATATCCTCGCCGAACCGTTTCAGGTCGACGAGATCAGCCGCAAGATCGCTTTCGTCGCCGATCCTTTCGGGAACGTGATTGAATTGGCCGAAGTCATCTAGCATCGCACATGCGCATAGCCTCGCGGACGAAGCCAAAACGATTTCACCATAAACGCGCTGCGTGACGGAATCCCACTTTCGGCCAGCCGACACGCAACAGGGATGGCGGTGAGCACCCCATGCTCTGCCTAGTCAGTGATGGCCGGCCTCGATCACCCAAAAAGCCGGACATAGGAGGTGTTCATGTGGCGAAAGCTGAATAGAGAACAGATGATCGGCCAACAGAGATGTGTCACCTCGCGTCTTTCAACAGCGCTCAGCCTTCGGTTCGTATCCACGGCACGGTTACGCCTGCTTTCGCTTGCCGCCCTTGCCTTTGCTCAATCGGGCTACCAGTCGGCCCTGGCGGCGGACGATTTTATCCCGGAGCAGAAGAGACCCACGGTAAAAGCCGACCGGTCGCAGGAGGACTGGTCGCTTCTCGCGGATCCGAAACTGCGGACTCAGCCCTTGGATGGTCTCAAATACGTTCCGCTGTTTCCCGCCAATCCCGAAAGCTACATCTCGTCAGGGCTCAATCTACGCGAAATCTTCGAAGTCAGTGATGCACCGGCTTTCGGAACCGTGCGTGCGAACCCCAGAGATTCCTATTGGTTACAGAGGGCGCAGTTCCATATCGACGTTCACCTGAACGAAAACTGGCAACTGTTCACGCAATTCGAGGATGTACGCGCGTTCGACAAGACGGTGGTCGGCCCTAACGACGCAAACCGATTTGATCTTCGGCAAGCATTCATCGGCTATACGCAGGAGACTGACGCCGGAACGTTCAGGGCAAGGGTCGGTCGCCAGGACTTTGCGTTTGACCTGGAGCGGTTCGTTTCTACGCGCGATGGGCCGAATGTCCGTCAGTCTTTCGATGCAGTCTGGGCCGGATGGGAGACGGATGCATGGCGCTTCTATGGTCTTGTCAGCCAGCCTGTTCAGTATCGCGATGATGATCCTTTCGATGATCGGTCAAACAACGATGTGCTGTTCAGTGGCGCGCGCGCTGAGTGGCAGCTCTCCCCGGATATCGAAGCCTCCTCCTATTATGCGCTTTATCAGCGCAAGGACGCCTCTTTTCTCGCTGCGTCGGGTGAGGAGGACAGGCATATGCTCAATATCCGGACGGCTGGCAAATATGCTGGTTTCGACTGGGATGCGGAAGCGATGGGACAGGTTGGCAAGGTCGGCCCAGCCAATATCCTGGCCTGGGCCGTGGGTGCGAGGACCGGCTACACCTTGGAGGATCTCACTTGGTCACCACGGATCGGTCTGCAGTTCGATGTGGCATCGGGCGACCGAGCCGCAACTGACGGCACGCTCGGCACATTCAATCCGTTGTTTCCGAATGGCTTCTACTTCTCGCTCGGCGGTCATACCGGATACGCCAACCTCGTTCACATCAAACCATCGGTCACCATTCAGCCGGCGGAAGACCTGACCCTGATGGCCGGGGTCGGATTGCTCTGGCGCCAGACGACACAGGACGCCATCTACACCCTGCCAAGTGTTCCCGTCGCTGGCACAGCGGGTAAGGGGCCGGCATGGACCGGAGCGTATCTGCAGATCAAGGCCGACTATCGCTTCAATCCCAATCTCACGGGGTCGCTGGAGGCTGTTCATTACCAGGTCGGATCGGCGCTCGAAGCTGTGGGCGGCCGCGACAGCAATTACTTCAGGGCAGAGCTGAAGCTGGTCTGGTAACAATGCCGACGCTACTGCGTTCGCCGACGAAGAAAATCACCGATTGAAGCGGCGACCAGGCTCCCGAGTTTCTCGCACAAGAACCTTCATATTCTCAGCCACAGCTCTCGGCAGTGCCAGGAAATTTGATGTTACTGTCGACTTGCGACTGCGGTCGTTCCAACGGGATCTGGTCATATCGGCCAGACAGTTGCTGGTCATGGGTTGTGCTGACCAATTTCAGCCTGCAACGCGCCCGAGGCCCGTTCGCTGTTCCGCTCTTTGTCCTTATCATCCAGCCGATATGTCGGTCTGGCGAAGGCAATGGCGTTTTCGCGGAAGCGATCGTGGATCAGAGCGTAGGCGCGTCGGCGGATCATGGATTGCAGGTCACCTGGTCTCAGCGTCATGCCGAAGCTCAGGTCGATGCCGTATTCACCGAAGCGTTCCACGCCCTTCAGCTTCAGAGTCTCAATGATGTGAGGGGAAAATTCCGGGTCGCTGCGAAGTTCCTCGGCGATTGCCCGGGTCACGGCTTTTACCATCTGAAGATCGGTGTCGTAATCGACGGAAATCACGAATTTCACGATGGACCAGTCGCGACTCATGTTCTCGACGGCGCCGAGTTGGCCGAAGGGAACAGTGAAGACCGGGCCGCGATGATGCCTGAGACGCACGGAACGGAGGCTGAAGCTCTCGACGGTTCCCTTGTAGCTATTCGCCTGAATGTATTCACCGACGCGAAACGCGTCGTCGAGCATGTAGAAGACGCCGCTGATCACGTCGCGTACGAGGGTCTGCGAACCGAATCCCAAGGCGACACCGAAGATCCCTGCCCCGGCGATCAGGGGCGCGATGTCTACGCCGAGTTCGGCGAGCGCCAGCATGCCGGCCAGAACGAGAAACAGCACGGCGAGCGCGTTGCGCAACAGCGGCAGCAGCGTCCGCAGTCGCGCCTGGCGAGCGAGATAAGCACCATCGCCGGGCAAAGTGCTGGTGGCGGTGCTCAGTTTTCTGTCGATGATATTCTTTGCGAGCTGCCAGAGACAGTCGATCACCAGAAGCACGACGATACTTTTCAGGAAACCGTTGAACAGCCCGGAGAACCAGGAGTTTCTACGCGTGAAGGCATCGGTGTTGAAGTGCCAGACCAGTGCAAGCCAGCCGATGGCGAGTGCGATGACGAGCGCCCTTCCCGCCCTGGTCGTCAGCACCCGTCGCGGATCGCCAGCTGGAAACGGGATGAGGCTCGCTGCGGCGTGGCCTGCCGCATCGAGAAGGCCCGGCAGTAGCGACAGGTAGAGTGCCAGCCAGAACAGGCCTTGCAGATCGAGCGCCCATAGTAGCCACAGAATGATGAGATAAAGCGTCAGGCCATGCCGGTAGCCGATGGCCAGATCGAGCCACCACCACGTTACGAGAATAGCCACAAGCAGCAGCACGAGCGAAAGACAGTAGGATATCGCTTGGCTCGTCGCTGGATCCACGCCCAACGGGCCGCCGAGGAGAGAAAGCGCTATGGCGAGCAGGATCGTTGCAAGCATCAGCCGGGCTGGCCCGCGGATCTTCATCCGGACGGCGAAGGCATGATTGACGAGAACAGCGCCGAAACGGTAGGCGGCAAATGATATCAGGAAGGCGAGGAGGATGAGTCGGGCCGATGTCGGCCAGTCGCGGGCGAAATAGCCTGTTACCGCCAGCGCGAAAAACAGCAGCGTCGGTATGGCCTGTGCCAGCGGACCCGCGTCGGAAAGCCGCCTGCGGCTTAACCATTGCACCATGGCACCGATGATGACTGCGCCGACAAGTAGCAGGAACGGGCAGACATCGTCATGCGCGGCGGTTTCCCGCCAGATGCGCTCGCCGGTTGCGGCGATCTCCGGGAGAATGTGAGGAACGGCGGAAATCATCTGCTCGATGCGGCCGCGCGTGAAGATTTCCCAGTCTTCAAGGGCAAACGTGATGCTTGCGGCCGGCACCGGAGTTTCGGAATGGCGCTGCCGAAGCCAGGATTTCAGCTCGGGGTCATCGAGCAGGTTGAGGAGGGTCGCGATCTTGCCGTCCGGCATGGGCGGTGACTGCTGGGCGAGTGCAGCCGATGCGACAAGCACGGTTATCAGGACCAGAAGCAATCTGCGCATGCCTCTCCCCTCGCCACTCTTGGCAATCGCTGCCCGGCGCCTCGATGGCGGGTGACGGGTGTCATTCCTTGATCCGATGGTTTTCGGGGATCGCTGGTCCGTCGGCAGATGCCGGTTCCACTAGTCTCAGACGGTTTACGGAGATCGAGCCATGTTCCTCGATCAGGCGGGCGATCTGACGACCGTCCGCGAACGTCTTGCCGCGCGGGCTGGCCGCCAGTCCTTTCGTCCAGCATTCGACGGCGGCTTCCATGCGGCCACGCGAGCGATGCCATTCGCCATGACGCAACAGAAGGCGCATCTCCCAGAAAAGGCTGGTCTGCAGCCGCGCCAGTTCCAGCCCCTCGCGGAATGCCGCTTCCGCGGCGTGATCGTCATGGGCCATGAGTTCTGCGCGGCAGAGATGATAGGCGCTGCCGCACCAGCCGATGGTATCCCGGGTCAACGTCGCAAGCGGAGCCAGTGTGTCGAGCGCCGCCTGACGTTGCGATACGGCGGCGAGCATGCGGGCGCGCTCGGACAGGATGAGCGGATGGAACGGCTTGTAGCGGGCCTTGCCGAGCAGCATCAGGCCGCGATCGATGTCTCGCATGCCCTCCTCGAATGCGCCTGCGCGCGCCCGGCACATACCCTTCAGGCTGAAGGCGAAACCGGAATGGCTGTCGAGGAAATAGGCTGAGGCACGCTCGCTGACCTCTTCCGCCAATATCAATGCCTGATGGTATTCTCCCGCGAGGAAAAGCGTTGTCCCCTGCCAGATCAGCGCTTCGCACAGCGGCAGCGCCTTTTCCAGCATGCGGGCCTCGGTCGCGGCGGTGATGGCGCCATCGAGGCCTTCCGACAGCGCCCCCTGCATCCAGCGGGCATTGGCGCGGATTGCGCGTGAGGCCGAGCGACGGTCGAAACCGGTCAAGAGAACGAATGCGAGGCGCTGGGCGTCGGTTTCGCTATCCAGAAAGCGGTCGAAATGATCGCACGCGCCGGCGAGATCGCCGATATGATGAAGGGTGGTTCCGAGCATCCAGTCGGACATCACCCGCGCATCGACATCGTGATGAGCCTTCGCCAGCGACGCATGCCGCACGGCAAGCCGCCGCGCCTCGCAGTAGTCGGGATCGCGTATCTGGAAGGTCCATAGCGCCACGAGAGACGAAAAGATCTGCGGGAGGTCGCCGATCTTTTCCGCGAATTCGAGCGTGCGGAGCCACGTCTGAAAGGTTTCGTCGGTCAGACCCTCGGTGAAATAGATGCTGGCCGCAAGGGCCGCCTGCACCTGGAGGCGCTCGGATGTCGGGTCCTCATCGGGATCATAGACCTGTAGCACCGCGGCCATCCAGCGGCGGCATTCCGCAAGCAGCGACATGCCGAAGAGCAGCGGCGCGGCCGACGCGGCGAGATGCGCTGCCAGTTGCCGTCGCGCCGGTGTATCGAGCGTCCAGGCAAGGCCTGTCCGGATATTGTCGATCTCGATGGCGAACTGGGCGACGAAGGTTTCTGCGGGCAGACGGAGCTTCGCTTCCAAGAGTGCTGCGGCGAAGAATTCAGCATGGGCAAGACGCGTGCGATCGAACTCTTCGTTTTCCTGCAATTTGGCAAGGCCGTGGCTGCGGACGATTTCCAGCAACCGGAAGCGGGCGTCGTCGCCGGGTTCGATCACCACCAGTGACTTCAACACCAGCCCGGCAAGGGCTTCGGCATGGGCAACGGGATCGTCGGCCCCGACGACCTTTGCGGAAGCCTCGGCAGTGAAGCCGCCGGAGAAGACGGAGAGCGATCGCAGGAGCCGTTGCTCGGTCGGGTCCAAAAGGTCGTAACTCCAGTCGAGTGCATTCAGGATAGTGCGATGGCGCAGCGGTGCGCCGCGCCGTTCGCCTCCGGCAAGGCGCATGTGCTGGCCGATCAGACCGGCCAGGCCCGCGAGCGGGAAGGCATCCAGCCGGGCGGCGGCGAATTCTATAGCGAGAGGAATACCGTCGAGATCGGCGCAGATCCGCGCGACCGTCGAGGCGTCGGCATCGCCGACTTCGAAATCGGAAAGATGAGCGGCAGCCCGTTCGATGAAAAGTTCCGCTGCCGGAAAGGCGAGCGCGTCGCGGATGGTGGTGACGTCAGGTGGCGGAACCGGCAAGGCCTCCAGCCGATAGCTTTGCTCGCCATCGACCCGGAGCGGCTCGCGGCTCGTCGCCAGCACCCGAAGGTCTGGCAATGACCGCAGCAGAACGACGATCGCATTCGCCGCCGCCTCGATCAGATGCTCGCAATTGTCTATGAGAAGCAGCAGACGTTGTCCCTGCAATTGTTCGATCAGGGAGGCGAGACTGACCTCTCTTGTGAGGTCGAGGCGGAGAACCGAGGCGATCGCCGTCGGGATCAGGTCGCCGTCGTCGATTGGAGAAAGATCGACGAAAGCGGCTTCTTCATCGCCGTGCGAATCCGCCAGCGAATGGGCGTAGGCCAGCGCGCAGGAGGTCTTGCCGATCCCGGCGGAGCCGACGAGGGTCACCAGCCGGCCCTGCCGCATGCGAAGGCCGATCTGCTTCAACGCTTCGGAACGGCCCAGCAGTCGGGTCAACTGGTGAGGCAGGCCGATCGCACTCGGGCGGGGCAATGGGAGGCTCGAGTTTTTCGCTGTTCCGCCGTGGCTCACCGGTGCGATGAAGCGATATCCGCGGCCGGGCATGTTGACGATGTAGCGGGCACCTTCCTTGCCGTCGCGAAGCACCCGGCGTAAGGCCGCGACGTGCACGGAGATATTGGCCTCGACGACGAAGGTGTCGGGCCAGACGGCATCGATGATGTCGCGCTTGGTGACGATCGTGCCGGCGCGACCGATCAGGACAAGAAGGATATCCAGAGCCCGGCTGCCGACGGCAAGCGGGACGTCCCCTTCCATCAACAGGCGTTGACCAGGGATCAGACGAAAGGGGCCGAACAGAACCTCGTCGCTACCTGTTGTCTGGTTTTTCACAAGCACGTCCTCGCAAGGCCTGGGGCGTATTGGCTTGGGTCATGGTCTGGATCAGGGGGATCGGCATGCTGCCGCGAATGTATACGGCCCGCTTGCCATTTGCCACCATGATCGCCAGGAGCGCATGGGCCGCCTGCCGCTCTTACCATGAAGTCGTCAGGCGCACGGTAAAGACGTCGGTGCTGTCCTGCTGTTCCGCGACCTGGGCGGCATAGGGGTTCCAGATATGCTGGTAGCTGCCGATCAGGCGAACCGCCGGTGTGATCGCGAGATTATAGAAGATCTCCATGCCCTTCTCGTCTTCCACCTCTTCCGTTCCGGCCGTCAGCGTCTTGATGGCGTCCTTCAATTTCGGGCTGAAGGCATTGTAGTAGAAGCCGATGCCGAAGCTGTCATAGGGGCGGCTGTCCAAAAGACCGTGGCCGAACAGGCCGAGGCTCGCATAACGCGTGATCGGGTTGGTATCTTCCGGCGCAAAGCCGACGCGGCCGAAAACGCCGAGACCGCTGATCACCTGGCCGTTCTTCATGCGGCTGCGCAGCGACGGGCCAGCGTCCGTGACGTAGAGATATTGCGAGAAATTGGCGATGGCGAACCAGCTCTCGTCCTTGTAGTTGGCCGGCAGGCCTTCAGCCGTCGCGCCGCCGAGCAGGGTCTCGACCGCGTGAGGAACCTGCGAACGCGTCAGCCCGGTGAAGGGATCGTCGAGGTCCAGCTTGGGCTTGTTCGACCAGTTGAAGGCGGGAGAGAACTGCCCGGGCAGACCTGCGATGTCATAACTGGCGATGGCCATGAGGTAGAGATTGACCTTGTCGAAGGCATCGTCGGCGAAGTTGTCGGATTGCGAATTGGGATCGAGCACACCGCCGGCGAGTGCAAGCCAATGGGTTGGCGTATAGACGCCGAGCGCCGCCCAGGCCGTCGGATTGTAGAAATTCGGCGTCATCGGGCTCTTGTTGAAATTGAAATTGGCAAAATAGTATTTGTAGCTGTCGGAGAACATCGTCTCGTCGGGAATGTAGATGTCGCTGATCTTGCCGGCGACGACGGCGACCTGCGGGCTGAGCGCCTGCGTGATGAAATACTCCGACGGCAGGGTGTTCTCGTCGAGGAAGGGACCGGGCAGCACGAGCCCGGTATATTGCGGCACGCTCGCGCCGCCGGTCAGGGTGTCCTCGGCCTTGTCTCCATAGCGCGATTGCAGGCTGAAATGCAGAAGGCCACCATCCCACAGGCCGGCGCGGCCGGTGTCGATGTTTACCGCCAGCTGGGAATTGTGGACGAAGCTGCCGCCCTCTTCGAGGCCGCCCGAAATGCTCTGATAGGTGCTCGTCGTATAGAGGTCGACAAACAGGCCGCGCCGTGCCCAATCGGTGCGCACCCCGCCCCAATCGCCGGTAAGCTGGGTCCGCTCGGTGATATCGCCGGTCACGGTTCCGGGCAGGCCGAAGGCGGGCGCGTTGTTGAAGAAGGCGACGACCGCAGGCGCGAGATTGACGAGGGAGAGGCTCTCGCTCTCGACCGGTCCCCAGCGTTCATCGAAATTCTGGATCGCCGGCTGGGAACCACCCTCGCCGCCTTTCAGGTTCTCGAAGCTTGAGAAGTTTCCCTCGGCCAGTGCTGGCGAGGCAAGAAGAAGGGCGTTACCTGCCAAAGCCAATCGTAATAGATGCCTCATGATGCCGTCCCCGACGCAAGATCAATGCAGAAGTCGTAGCGGCCCCCGGCTTCATGGCCGAATGAAAGGGGCCAAAGACCTGCAAAAAGATGCAAATCGGTTGTTCCGGCCAATCCGGGGTGATGCGACGGGTGCGCAGGGTCAACAAGCGGCAGCGGAGTCGCAAAACGCCCCTGTGATGCGGTTCTGATTTGCCGGGATTTGGGGATCTTTGTCGGAATTTATTCGACCGTTCCGGGTTCTACCGCCTTCAATGCTGCCGTCTGCCGGTCGTGGGACCGGCGCTGTTGGAGCTGAGGCGAACATGATCGACAACCCTTTGCAGCGTAAGGCCTATGATCTGGTGGCGAGCGCCCTTCCCTTCTCCATCGACCCGGCGAAGGTGACCGTGAAGCCCGGGGTTTCCTATACGAGAAGCCCGATCAAGGCGCATGATCTGGCGGCCGGCATCATGGCGGCCTTCGGCTCGGTGGTCGAACGCCTCGGGGCGATCCGTGGCCTGCCGGAACAGACGATGGAACTCGATCGCAGGCTCTCCGGCCTGCTGATGAATTCCGCCCAGCTGCAATATCTCAACGGCTACGGAACGCTGATCGACAGTTGGCCGATCGGCCCGGACAACGGTTGCTACGAGACCCGTGACGGCCGCCACGTGATGATGATCGGCCTGCATCCGCATCTGCGCGATGCGCTCCTTTCCTTCTTCGACTGCGCCAACACGGCGGAGGCCATTCAGCGCGCGGTGATCCGTCACGATGCGCAGGCGCTGGAAGATGAAGTCAACGCGCGCCACCTGCCGCTCGGCATCGTCCGCTCCCCAGCGGAATGGGCGAGCCATCCCCAGGGTGCCGCGACGCGCGCCCGCACGCCGGTCGATATCACCGGCTTTGCCTCTGAAGGCGGCCGCCGGCTCGGAGCGGCGAAGAGCCGTCCGCTGGAAGGGGTACGTGTCCTCGAACTCACGCACCTCGTGGCTGGTCCGACCATCGGGCGCCTGCTTGCCGAACAGGGGGCGGAGGTGATCAAGGTTCAGCCGCCGATCGGCGACTGGGTCTATCCGCTCTGGCTCGATGTAAACTGGGGCAAGAAGAACATCCTGCTCGACATCAAGGGCAGCTATGGCAAGGCGCGTTTCGCCCGCCTGCTCGGCGAGGCGGACGTGCTGGTCAGCAGCCTGCGCCCCGGCGCGCTGGATGGACTCGGCCTGACCAAGGAGGCGTTGGGAGACATCAATCCGGGGCTGGTACTGGCCAATGCATCCTATGCGCTGCCCGATACCCCCTGGCACGAGAGGCGCGGCTTCGAGCAGATCGCGCAGGCCGTGACCGGCGTCATGCATATCCAGTCCGAGGGACTGCCCGCCCCTACCCTGATCTCGGTGCTGATGAACGACTATCTCACCGGCTATCTCGGCGCTATCGGCGTCGTCGCCGCCCTCAGCGAGCGCGAGCAGAAGGGCGGCACCTATGTGGTCGATGCGGCGCTCACGCGCTGCTCGACGATGGCTACCGATTTCGTCGAGCCGGTGGATGCCGAACCCTATGAGCCGGTGACCATGAAGGACCTGATCGATTTCGCCGTCGATCAGGACACGCCGCTCGGCCATTTCACCCGGCTTCGCTCCGCCGCATCTTTCAGCCACACGCCTTCGGCACTGACGCTGCCACCGGGCATGCCGGGCCGGGATCCGGACGATACCGCCTGGGGTTTCCTGGACAATGGACCGAGCTTCGAAACGCTGCCGCACCTGCCCTCCCGCTTCGCCCGCGAGGGGCTCATTCGCAACTTCATCTCGACCCATGGGATCGAAGATCGCGGTGACGGCGGCGGACTGGTCAGCCTCGCTTCGAAATCGCTGTTCGCGCTGGCGCTCGCGACGCGTTTATGACTAATATTCAATAAGCAGGGGGTCTCCACCCCGATCTTTCTGAAAGATCGTGGTTCATTCGGAAGGGACGAAACGGATGTCTGCACCTCTCAAGGCGCTCCTTCTTGTAGTATGCCTCGCCCTGCTTGCGGGCGCACTCTGGTTCGCGACAAGGCCCCAGCCGTTGATCGTCCAGGGCGAGGTCTCTGCCGATAGAGTTGATGTCAGCCCCCGGGTTTCGGGTCGCATCGCTGATCTCGGTGCAGATGTCGGCGATACCGTGAAAAAATCCGACATCCTCGCCCAGCTCGAAAGCCCTCAGCTCGTCGCCGCAATGCATGCGACGGAAGCCGCCCTTGCCGTGGCCGAGGCCGATCTGGAGCGGGTGAACAGCACGCGGCCTGAGGTGATTGCGGCGCGCAGGGCCGAAGTCGACGCGGCGCAGGCGGATGTCGTTCTCTATCAGACGGAGCGAATGCGACAGGAACGGCTTCTGAGTTCGGCGGCTGCGCCCCAGGCCAGCGTCGACCAGTCGACCCGCAATCTCGAGGCGGCGCTTCGCAAGCGGGAGTCCGCCCAGGCCAATCTCGATCTTGCAGTTGCCGGTTCGAGCAGGGAAGAAAGGGCGCTGGCAGCCGCCAAGGTGGCGCAGGCCCGGGCCACGCTGGAACAGCAGCGCACCGACATTGCCGAACTGACGATCCGCGCGCCGATCGCGGGTCAGGTGACGACCCGGATCGCCGAACGCGGTGAGAATTTCTCCGCCGGATCACCTTTGTTTTCGCTCGTCGATATCGACCATCCCTGGTTCACCTTCAACCTGCGAGAGGATCTGCTGAAGGGACTGAAGGTCGCCGACCGGTTTATGGTCAGGGTGCCCGCGCTGCACGATGCGCGGATCGAGGTGGCCGTAACCGTCATCAACGCGCAGGGCCAGTATGCGACATGGCGCGCGACCCGTGCCACAGGCGATTTCGACCTGCGCACCTTCGAGGTGCGAGCTATGCCTGTTGCGCCGGTCGAAGGCTTGCGGCCGGGCATGAGCGCCATCGCTGCATGGTCGGAAGGCGCGCACTGATGGGCGCGCGGGCGGTCATCCGGCCCGGCTTCGGTCTTGTCTTCCTGCGCGAGGCCCGGCAGTTTCGCAAACGACCGTTCCTGCCGTTTCTCACCATCGTGCTGCCCTTGCTGCTGATGCTCGTGCTGTCGGTCATCTTCAGCGCGGGACTGGCTACGCGGCTTCCGATCGCGGTGCTCGATCTCGATGGTAGCGACCTTTCCCGCAGTATCGTGCGGACAGTGGATGCCACTCCCGACACGGCAGTTGCCGGGCACGTCGCCGATCTCGGTGAGGGACGCCGCCTGATCGTGACCGGCAAGGTTCGCGGACTGCTGATGCTGCCGGAAAATCTCGAACGGGACGTGTTCGCCGGGCGACGGCCCGAGGTTGTGTTTTTCTACAATACCCAGACCATGACCGCCGGCAATCTGGTACTTCGTGGCGTCAACGCTGCGCTCGCAGCGGTTGAAGGCGGTATCCGGCTGTCGCTCAGAACGGCTCGGGGGAGCCGATGGACGTCGCGCAGGCGTCGCTCGCGCCGATCCCGGTGCAGGTGAACCCGCTCTTCAATCCGACACTGAACTATACTCACTTCCTGCTTGCGGCCCTCCTCCCGGCGGTGCTGCAGATCGCCATCGTCACCAGCATGGCCTATTCGATCGGCCGCGATTTCGAAACCCGCCATCGGCTGCGGGTGCTGGAAAGGCTGGGCGGCGGGCTCTGGCCTGCCCTGACGGGCAAGCTTGTGCCATTCATGCTGGTCTTTCTTGTGGTCCTCGGCGTTTCCGATCTCGCACTCTTCACCGTTTTCGAACTGCCGTTGCGGGGAGCGAGGGCGCTCCTGCTGGCCGCTGGACTGTTGTTCATCCTTGCCAACCAGTTGATCGGCATTCTGCTCGGCCTCGTGCTCAGGCCAACGGCTACGGCCGTCAGCATGGCGACACTTCTGACGGCGCCGGCGTTCGGTTTTATGGGGATCGGATTTCCAAGGATCGGCATGAACGCCTTCGCCTATCACTGGGGCGACATCATTCCCGGCACCTGGTATCTGATGGCGCGGATCGACCAGACCATCCGGGGCACTCCGGTAGAATTATCGACGCGCCCTGTCGCGGTGCTCGCCGCCATGGTTCTCATATTCGGGTTTCTTGTCGTGTTTCGTCTGCAGGTGATCCGTGCGGAGAACAGGCGTAGGCGACTGGATACCCACAGACCAGCGGAGACCGCCGGATGAATGCCGTGGCCACCGTCACAACGCTTGAACTGCAGCGTATCTTCAGCCTGCGGCCGGCCTTTTCCGTGTTGGTGCTGGCAATCGTCATCTATTCGGTCTTTTATCCGCAGCCCTATCGCGGCGAGACCCTGCGTGACGTGCCAATCGCTGTCGTCGATCTCGACGGGACAGACAGCAGCCGGCAATTCGCCCGCCGGCTTGATGCTTCGTCGGATGTCATGGTCACTGCTGTGCTGCCGGATTTTGCAGCCGGCGAACGTGCCGTTCAGACGCGCGAGGTCTACGGTATCCTCGTGCTGCCGCGGCATTTCGAGCGCGATCTTCTGCATGGGCGTTCCTCGCCCGTGGCCTTCTACGCGGATGCAAGCTATTTCCTCATCTATTCGCGAATGACGGGTGCGGTCACGACGCTGGCGAAAACGATGGGCGCGGAGATCGAGACGCGGCGGCTTGTGTCTGCCGGGGTCGATCCGGCGCTCTCGGCGGCGGCATCCGATCCGATGCCATTGATCGCCATCGCGCTCTTCAACCCGCAAGGGGGCTACGCCACCTATATCCTGCCGGCGGCGCTGGTCCTCCTCCTGCAGCAGACACTGCTGATCGGCGTCGGGCTGCTCGGAACGATGGAGGACGAGCGCTCCCGCGCTCTCGCCAAAAGGGCCGGACCGTTGTCGCGAGTGTCGGGCAAACTGCTCGCCTATTTCATCGTCGAGACGCCGGTCTTCGCCTTCTACCTCGTCGCCCTGCCCTATCTTTACGGGATACCGAGGCTCGGCAGCATCACCGCAATCGCAGCCATCTCCATTCCGTTCGTCGCCGCCGTCGCAGGACTTGGCATGATCGTCGCGAGAGTTCTACGAAACCCGGTCACCGTACAATTGGTGTTCGCGGGGATCGGCATGCCTTTCCTCTTCCTGTCCGGGTTCTCCTGGCCTGCCGAGGCCATCCCCGAACCACTTGGCCTGATTGCACTTGCGGTTCCCAGCACCACGGCAATCAACGCGATCATCGAGGTGGCCCAGCTCGGGGCGTCCGTTGCTGACGTGGCCGATCAGCTTTTGGTTCTTGCCGCACTGGCGGTTGTTTATCTCGGGCTTGCATGGGGACTGGAGAGAGGCCTGAACCGTGTCGGTTCCATGGAACGCCCGATCACCTGAAGATGACAGACCCTCACGGCTTGCTCCAGGCACCTCCATCCGCAGGATGAAGCCGGTGTCAGTGGTGAATATGCGCAACAGACGCAAATTCTCATCCCGTTCAGTGGTTTGTCAGCAACGCCAAACATAAGTACGAATATGGTCGTGAGCGACGCGATTGCTTGTCGTGCACGGGGGTGCGAGCCAGAGCTTCCCGATTTTGAGAAACGGTCGAAACGAAAGGGGTGAGTGTGAAGGAAAAGCTGATGCGGGTTGAACCCCTGGTGCTTGCCATGCTGGCCTGCCTCGCGGGAGGGCTGTTCCTGTTCGAACGGCTTACGAGCGAGGTCCTGGAAGGCGAGACCCTTCAATTCGATCAATCCATCCTGCTCGCCCTGAGACGTTCCGGCGATCTGTCCGTTCCGATCGGCCCAGCCTGGCTGGCGCATGCGGTCGATGATATCACAGCGCTTGGCGGAGTGACGGTTTTGACGCTGGTGACGCTGCTCGTGACGGCCTACCTGCTGTTCGACCGTCGTGCCCGGACCGCCCTTTTTGTTCTCCTGTCCGTGCTGACGGGCTGGCTTGCCAGCACGAGCCTGAAGCTTCTGGTCGCGCGGCCGCGCCCGGACGTTGTTCCGCATCTTGTCGATGTGACGGATTTCAGTTTTCCAAGTGGCCATGCCATGGTCTCGGCAGTCACCTACCTGACCCTTGGAGCCCTATTGGCGCGTATCCAGATCTACCGTTCCGCGCGGGTTTTCGTTATGGGTGCGGGTGTTTTTCTCACCCTGATTGTCGGCATGAGCAGGGTCTTTCTCGGAGTCCACTACCCCACTGATGTTCTTGCCGGATGGTGCGCTGGGGCGATTTGGGCGCTTGGGTGCTGGATGCTGTTGAGATTTCTGGGTGATGCCAGCCGAAACCGCAATGGATCCGGTATCGGCCAGCCAAGCGGCGAGGAGTGAGATTTTTCTTGCGCATACTCCTGATTGAAGATGACGGAATTATCGGTGAAGCCGTGCGGGACCACACCGCAGCCGCAAGCCACGCCGTGGATTGGGTTCAGTCTCTCGCCGATGGCAAGGCGGCGGTGGAGGTTGTTCACTATGGGCTGATCCTTCTTGATCTCCAGCTTCCTGACGGGAATGGCATCGGCTTCCTCGAAACCTTGCGGGCGAGTGGCGATCACACGCCGGTCATTATTCTGACCGCGCGCGACCAGATCTCCGACCGTATCGCCGGCTTGAACGCCGGCGCGGACGATTATCTCGTGAAGCCGTTCAACCTCGGTGAGCTGGAAGCACGAATTCTTGCCGTGACGCGCCGATACGAGGGCAAGCCGCAGACGGTCGTCCATATCTCGGACATCGAGATCGACAGGGCCTCCCACGGAATCGTCGTTGCCGGAGAGAGCGTCGCGCTTACCCATCGGGAATGGGCTGTCCTCGATCTTCTCATCGCCCGGCCCGGAACGATCGTCACCAAGGCGAGAATTGAGGAGGCCTTGTATGCCTTCGGGACGGAGGTCGAGAGCAACACGGTCGAGGTCTACATCAGCAGGCTTCGCAAGAAGATCGGCAAAGACAGGATCAGGACGGCGCGTGGCCTTGGCTACATTCTGGAGGGAGAATGAAGAAAGGACGCAGCATTGTCCGGCCGCTGATGCTTTCGCTTATCGGAGCGCTTGTCGTCGTCTGGCTCGGCGCGATCGGCCTGAGCATTCTGGTGATGCGGGAAGAGTTCGACGAGATTTTCGACAGCGCATTGAAGGAAGCCGGCGAACGTCTGCTGGCCATCGTCGCGGAAGAAATGCACCCCGATGTGCTGAACTCTGCAGAAAGCGGCCGCGTGTTCTCCAGTACAGGGCGTCGGCAATATATCGTCTATCAGGTTCGCCACGCGGATGGCCGCGTCATCTATCGCTCGAAGGACGCACCGGAGCAGCCATTCGACGCTCCCTTGAAGGTTGGGTTCCACGACACCGGGAAATATCGTGTATTTACCGCTGCCACCCCTGACGAAAAGCTGTTTCTACAGGCGGCGGATGATTTCGGCCACAGGCGGGAAGCCGTGATCGAAAGTGCTGCCACCATGCTGTGGCCGCTCGTCGTGCTCATTCCGTTCAGTCTTCTCGTCATGTGGCTGATTGCCCGAAGAGCGGTGACGCCGATCAATGCGCTTCGGAAGTCGATTTCAGAAAGGGACCACGGCAACCTGTCGCCGGTTGAAACCGAGACGCTGCCGAATGAGCTGCGCCCGATCGCATCCTCGGTCAATCTGCTGCTGCAGCGACTGCGCTCTGCGCTCGATGCCGAACGGGAGTTTACGGCGAACAGCGCACATGAACTGCGCACGCCGATTGCCGGCGCTCTGGCGCAGACGCAGAGGCTTCTGGCGCAATTGCCGGACGGCAGCCTGAAGGCGAGAACCCGAAACATCGAGGCCGCCCTCACCAAGCTTGGGCGGATTTCCGAGAAGCTGCTGCAGCTGGCGCGCGCGGATGCCGGTCTTGGAGCCACAGAGACGAAAACCGATCTGCTCAAGGTTCTCGACCTGATCGTTCGCGATTTTCAGCGCAGTGCCGAAACGTCCAACCGGATCGACTATATCGTCGCGCCGTCCGCATCTCTTGTAAGAAACGTCGATATCGATGCTTTCGGGATCGTGATGCGCAATCTGATCGAAAATGCCACTATTCACGGCGAGCCGAACGGGCCGATCAAGGTTTGGGTCGATGAAGACAGCGCCATCCGCGTTATCAGCAACGGCCCAGTGGTTGCCGAAGCCGATCTCGCTGCGTTTAAGCAAAGGTTTCACCGCGGAGATGCCAAGCGTAAAGGCGCCGGACTTGGCTTACCGATTGCCGACAAGATCGTGCGGCAGATGGGTGGAACCCTGCAGCTTCACTCGCCCGTACCCGGAAGCGATCAGGGCTTCGAGGCTCGAATAATCCTGCCCGGCTAGGTGTTTCAGCAAGGGTGCCCATACGCTTAATGAAGCAGACCCTTTCAGGTGTCTGTCAGCTTACCGGCCTAACGAGTTCGCATCATCGTTCAAAACGGTTCTGCGAATTTGCCCAAGCTTACGAAATTCTTCTGGCGTAGAACCTTCCGGTTCGCCTCGATCGTAGTTGTCGCCGTTGGCCTCACTCTGGGTGGCTATCTCGGCTACCTCCAATGGAGCGGCAATTTCCACACGGTTGTCGAGGGACAACTCTACCGCTCGGCCCAGCCATCCGCATCACAGATTGCCGATTATGTGCAGCGCTACGGCATCAAGACCATCATCAATCTGCGCGGGCAGAACGAGCAGGCGGATTGGTACAATGCGGAAATCGCCATGGCAAAACAGGTCGGCATCCGTCATGTCGACTTCCGCATGTCGGCCCGCAGGATCGTGACGCGTGAGAGCGCGGACAACCTTATCACTATCATGAAGAACGCGCCGAAACCGATCCTCATCCATTGTCAGGCGGGTGCGGATCGAAGCGGGATCGTGGCCGCGATCTACAGTAAGGCAATCGCCGGAGTGGCCAAGGAAACGGCAGAAAAACAGTTGTCGATCTTCTTCGGCCATGTCGGCATCCCCTATCTCTCGTCCACCTTCGCGATGGACCAGAGCTGGGAGATGCTGGAGAAGCAACTGAAGACCGACGGTTAGGCCCTCCCCTCCTCTACCGCAGCAGTAATCATCCGCATATCGGATATGCCTCAGTCCTCTCTTCCCGTTCAGGCAAGTGTCAGGAAACTGCGTCAGTGGTTTCAATCTCAACCGGGATTGGCATCATGAACGCAAGGCAAGCGACAAATCAGATCATCAGGGCCATCGAGGATGGAGATATCGAAAAGGCGGACCGTCTTTTCGTAAGTGCCCTTCATCTAGCCAGGAGCGGTGAGCTTGAAGAGTGGCATACGCCATCTGTCAGGCTACTGCTGGCGCTGGCCCCGGTCTTGGGCATCCTTGTCTATTGGTGTGGTTTCTATCTGACACGGTAGGAACCGGCGACGAGTGGGTTTGCTCATAGATCAGGACAACCGATCTCCAATGTGTGCGGCATCCTCAGGCTGCTGCTGCAACCGCAAACCGGTTGCATAACTTCTGGTCCTGGCTCTCATCCTCGGCTGGAAGGCGGCCCGTATGTGGGCCGCCTGATCGGCAGGGGCTGTATTTCGGTTTGCCAGCGCGTTAGGCCCCTCCCCGCTACCGTGTGTTGACGGACCTTGACGCGGCATTTTCCGCTTGAGCCTCGCGTCCGAAAATCCCGAATTGGAATCAAGATGGAGCTGTGAGATTTACTGGCTAAAGATATGTGAGTCGCGGCTGGCTATGGTGTCAGCTTGACCGGGAGGCCGCTTTGCAACCTGAACCGAGTCAGTTTTCCGTCTGATTCACAGTAAATGATATACCGGGAACGGCTGGATCAGATGACCGCTAACCCACAGATTCAGAAAGAAGAATCTGATCCAGATGGTTTTCTCGCTTCCATGTCGTTAACCATTCATTAACCTAAAAGCGCTTGCCCGGAAATCAGAATCGGCGCTATCTGACAGTGGCGAAACTTTGTTGGTTTCGCGAAAAATATCGCCACTGGCAGGAAACGGGTTTTGAGATGGCGAAGGCCGCAGCAAAAGAAGCACCTGTATTTGAAGGGTTGACCGCCTTGATGGAGCGTCATGCCGACGCCCTTTCCAGCCAGCTTCAGGCCCATCATCTCAAGGTCTTCCCGCCGACCGCCGAAAAGGGCATTCGCACGTTCGGACCGTCCGAAGCGGCAAAGCTGCTTGGCGTCGGCGAATCCTATCTGCGGCAGACTGCTTCGGAAATGCCGGAATTGAATGTCAGCGTCAGCCCGGGCGGCAGACGGACCTTCTCGATTGATGATATCCATGCGATCCGCAAGCATATGGATCAGGTCGGCCGCGGAAATCGTCGCTACCTTCCGCATCGTCGTGGAGATGAGCAACTCCAGGTCATCTCGGTGATGAATTTCAAGGGCGGGTCCGGCAAGACGACGACCGCCGCGCATCTGGCTCAATATCTCGCGATGCGTGGATATCGCATTCTTGCAATCGATCTCGACCCCCAGGCCAGCCTTTCCGCACTTTTCGGCAGCCAGCCCGAGACCGACGTCGGGCCGAATGAGACGCTGTATGGTGCGATCCGTTACGACGACGAACAGGTGCCGATCGAGCAGGTTGTTCGTGGAACCTATATTCCCGACCTTCACCTCATTCCCGGCAATCTCGAACTGATGGAGTTCGAGCACGACACGCCGCGCGCGCTGATGAAGCGCAAGGAGGGCGACACGCTTTTTTATGGTCGGATCAGCCAGGTTATCGAGGATATCGCCGATAACTACGACGTTGTCGTGATCGACTGCCCTCCCCAGCTCGGTTATCTCACGCTTTCGGCACTCACGGCCGCAACCTCGATCCTTGTCACGGTTCATCCCCAGATGCTGGACGTGATGTCCATGAACCAGTTTCTGGCAATGACATCTAACCTTCTGCGGGAGATCGAGAATGCCGGGGCGCATTTCAAATTCAACTGGATGCGTTATCTGATCACCCGGTTCGAACCCAGCGACGGGCCGCAGAACCAGATGGTGGGCTATCTGCGATCGATCTTCGGTGAAAACGTCCTCAACTTCCCGATGCTGAAAACGACTGCGGTGTCGGATGCCGGTTTGACAAACCAGACCCTCTTCGAGGTCGAGCGGGGCCAGTTCACGCGTTCGACCTACGATCGAGCCTTGGAGGCGATGAATGCCGTCAATGACGAGATCGAGAGTTTGATCAAGAAAGCATGGGGTAGACCCGCATGAGCCGCAAGCATATCCTCGGTGTCACGACGAATGCTCCGGACACCCCGGCGTCTGATAGCCGGCAGGTGAAGAACCGTTCCATGCCGCTTCTCGGAGTGGCGCGGAAGGAACGTGATCCATCGACGAAACTGACCGCGAACATTGGCAACGCGCTGCGGGAGCAGAATGATCGTCTTGGCCGGGCCGAGGAGATTGAGCGCCGCTTGGCTGAAGGTCAGGCGGTGGTCGAACTGGACCCGTCGGTGATCGAGCCATCGTTTATTCGGGATCGCATGCCGGGTGATATCGACGGACTGCTTGCTTCGATCCGGGAACAGGGACAGCAGGTTCCGATTTTGGTGCGCCCTCACCCGAATGACCCGGCCCGATATCAGGTTGCCTTCGGCCATCGGCGTCTACGCGCCGTTGCTGAACTGGGACTAGCTGTCCGGGCCGTGGTGCGCGACCTGACGGACGAGCAGCTGGTCGTGGCACAGGGCCAGGAGAACAACGAGCGCGAAGACCTCACCTTCATCGAAAAAGCACGCTTCGCGCATCGCCTGAACAGGCAGTTTCCGCGCGAGATCGTGATTGCCGCGATGTCGATCGACAAGAGCAACCTGTCCAAGATGCTTATTCTTGTCGACGCCCTGCCGCCGGAGTTGATCGACGCCATCGGTGCTGCTCCGGGTGTTGGCAGACCAAGTTGGCAGCAGCTTGTGGAATTGCTCGAGACTGTTTCGTCTTCTGCTGAAGCGCTGAAATACGCGTCCTCCGACGCTGTGCAGGTGCTTCCATCTGCAGATCGGTTCAAGGCGGTCCTTGCGCATATCAAGCCGAAACGCATCGCGCGTGGGCTGCCGGGCGTCATGTCGACACCGGACGGAACTAGAATTGCACAGGTAGCGGAGAGCAAGTCGAAACTGGAGATTACGATCGACAGGAAGGCGACGCCAGACTTTGCGGCTTTCGTGCTTGAGCAACTGCCGGCGCTATATCAGGCGCATCGGGAAAAACTTCAACGGAACCAGGGAGCGTAATCCGCAAAAGAAAAGAGCCCCCACAACGTCGCCGTCGCGGAAGCCCTTCTGTCTCTGTAGCAAGAACAGAATCGCATTTCCTCGAATCCTCGTCAAGAGTCTTTGGCGCCGTTTGGCGAGCAAAATTCTTTTGCCTGCGAAAAGGTGAAAGAGGATGCAGACGGGAAATGTGACGACGCCCTTCGGGCGGCGGTCCATGACGCTGGCGCTTGTGCGCAATCAGATGGCGTTGGCCGATATCAAACAAGGGAAGACGGCGGACAAGTGGCAGGTCTTCAGAGATGTTTCTGTTGCCATGGACGTGTTGGAGGTTCAGTCCAGCAGTCTGGCGGTTCTGGATGCGCTGCTGAGCTTTCTCCCAGGCAATGAATTGCGTCAGGGATCCCAACTCGTCGTCTTTCCGTCGAACGTCCAGCTTGCCCTTCGGGCCCATGGAATGGCGGGCGCGACGCTGCGCAGGCATCTTGCCATGCTCGTGGACGCAGGCTTGATCGTCCGGAAGGATAGCGCCAATGGAAAGCGTTATGCCCGTAAGGATGGTGCAGGGCAGATCGAGACGGCCTTTGGCTTTGATCTCTCCCCTCTCCTCGCGAGGTCTGAAGAACTGGCGCTAATGGCGCAGCAGGTGCTGGCCGATCGCGAAGTTTTCCGTAAAGCGAAAGAAAACCTGACGATTTGCCGCCGTGACGTTCGGAAGCTGATTTCGGCAGCCATGGAAGAGGGAGCGGACGGTGATTGGGAAAGCTTGGAAGACACCTACATTGCCCTCGTGAGCAGGATTCCGCGCGCCCCGAGGCTGAACGACCTTTCAGGGATCCTCGACGAGATGGAACTCCTGAGGGAAGAGATCATCAACCGATTGGAAATCCTACAAAATGCGGAAAATAATAGCAGCAATGATGCTCATAACGAGCATCACATACATGATTCAAAATCCGAATCCATCATTGAATTTGAACCCAGCTCTGAAAAAGAGCAGGGGGCGAGGTTACGCGAAATTCGGCAGGCTGTGGACGGGCAAACAAAGGCTTTCCCGCTTGGTGTTATCCTGAAGGCATGCCCGACGATCGGCGATTACGGGCCTGGAGGAGGGATTGCCACCTGGCGCGACCTGATGTCGGCTGCAGTCGTTGTTCGGTCCATGTTGGGAGTGAGCCCGTCGGCCTATCGGGATGCATGCGAGGCAATGGGCCCTGAAAATGCTGCGGCGATGATCGCATGCATCCTCGAAAGGGCGAATTTCATCAACTCGGCCGGCGGGTATCTGCGGGATCTGACGAGGCGGAGTGAACGCGGAGAATTCTCTCTGGGACCGATGGTTATGGCGTTGCTGAAGGCGAACGGGCAGGGGAATTTGAAGTCGGGATAA